>JBJHBB010000184.1:0-5295 GCA_050485265.1 Rhodothermales bacterium
GGGGGGTGACCGCGGCTTCATCGAGGACGCCGACGAGGACAGCGACCGGCCGCCTTGGGCCGGGGTGCCCGGTGGCGAGGGCCGGCCCGGTGGTGGTGGCAACCCGGCGGCAGGGACGCGGGTCGTGACGGGCGAGTTGCGGGGCTTCAAGGCCGCACGGCTGCGTCGGCTCGAGGCGGGCCCATCGTTGGCTGGGGTCGGGCTTGGCACGGCGTACGCGGTGCTTGATAGTGCGGTCTGTGTGAACAAGGCCGACCACGTGCCTCCGCATGAGGGTTGCGCGTGCGGGTTCTACGCGTGGAAGCGCCGGTCCGATGCGTTGGGCATGCTCGGCGAGTCCGCGCTTGCGCTGCTCGAGGTTCGGTTGTGGGGGGCGTTCCACGAGTTTGAGCGCGGCTTCGTGGCCGCGGTCCAGCAGGTCCGCAGCGTCACCGTGCAGCCCTACTGCGTCCCGTGTCTGGTCGATCACGACGGCCGTCTCCGCGCGGCGGCCTCGCTTGGGGGCTGGCGGTACGCCGAGGACGACGAGCTCGTCCCGCTCTGCCACCCGCACGCCGACGCTGACGACACCGAGTGGCCGCTCGGGCGTCTATCAAGCCACTTGGGGGTGTCAGCTCGGTGGGCGTCGGACGCCGATCCGGTGACCGCGGCTGGGCGTCAGCTCGCCTTTGCCAGGCCTCGACCTCCCCTGCCCCGGAAGGTCCGCCTGCTAGACGACCTTCAGCCTGGTGAGACGGGCTACGTCTTCCGCGACGCCATCGCCCAGGACCGCGATGGCAACCTCTACCTGGACCCGAGGGCCCGACTGATTCAGCCGCTACCCGGCACCGACGTCCCGATCCGCCTCGGCGACGACGACATCCATGAGCTGCTGCTCGACACCGTGACCAACTTCGCTGGATGGCGACCCCGCCACGACCGCAGACGGTACGCACTCATCTGCCGGGGAAGGGGCGACTGCCCTGGGAGCTCGCCCTCTGTGAACTGAAGGCCGCGGTGCAACAGGATGTGGGCCCTCGGCAAGCAGGCCTTCAGCTTCCCGACGAAGCGCGGGGTCGCCGCAAGCCACGGACGGGTTCTACCGTTCCGGCGGCACCAGAAGGCCGTCGATGCGCCTGGGAATCTCAACAGGGCCTTCTCGCAGCTCAGCTGGCAGCAGTACTCGTGGGACGTTCTGATAAGCGATTGGTCGTAGGAACCTGCGGATCGCGGACGCACCGACGGAAGTGTGTAGCGGTGACGTGGTGGACGGCCACGGCCCACCATGGTGCTGGGCCCATGACACGGAGACTCCAGTCGGCCATCCACCCAGGATGACCCGCCCGGCGAGTTGCCTCAGCCGGTCCAGAAGGGGCCCCAAGTCCTCGTGCTCCTCCGGCTCCGCATGCACAGTGGCAGTGAGGCTCCCCGGAACAGAGGCGAGCGCTTCCGCTAGCTCGTTCTCATCCGAGTAGCGAACGAGGAGGGTGAACGGTCCGAAGCATTCTTCAGCGAGTCGGCTCGTCGCCATCAGGGTCGCCCCTGAAGTCGCAACGACCACAGGCGATGCCACGCCTCGAGACGTTGCCTGAGATGGGTCGCCGGCGATGATCTCGATTTCGCCCGATGTCAGGATGGTCTGCAGACTACGGGCGAAGTCGTCCGCGATTCGATCGTTCAGCATCCGTCCGCTGGGGGCGTCCTCGACCGCTGCGGCCACCGCCTCTTCGAACCCGGCGCCCATGGGAACGAACACGAGACCTGGCTTGGTGCAGAACTGCCCCACCCCCAGCGTGAAGGAACCTACGAGCCCGGTGGCAAGCTCGTCGGCACGAGCTTGCGCAGCTCGGCGCGTAATCACGACGGGATTGAGACTGCTCAGCTCACCGTAGAACGGGATAGGGTCGGGACGTGCGTTGGCGAGGTCGAACAGGGCCTTCCCGCCGTCCAGAGACCCGGTGAACCCCACGGCCCTGATTGCGGGGTCCTTCACAAGCGAGCGGCCGGCTTCGCGACCCCCGATGAGAGCGAAGGCACCCCTGGGTGCACCTGCCTCGAGCAGTCCGTTCTGCACGGCCTCGGCCGTCAGCGCTGAGAGCTCGGGATGGCCGGAATGGCCCTTCACGACGACTGGACATCCTGCCGCGAGGGCCGATGCGGTGTCTCCCCCCGCGACGCTGAAGGCGAAGGGGAAGTTGCTGGCGGCGAACACGGCCACCGGGCCGATCGGGTGGAGCATTCGCCGAAGGTCAGGCCTAGGTGGCACGGCCTCGGTGTCGGCGTGGTCAATCGTCGCCTCGAGATAGCTTCCCTCGCCGATTACCCGCGCGAAGAGCCGAAGTTGGCCCGTGGTGCGAGCGACCTCGCCGCGCAGGCGAGTGTCGCCGAGCGCCGTTTCGGCATCCGCCACCGAAACCAGACCGTCGACAACATCATCGAGCGCTGCCGCGACTGCAACGAGCCACCGTGCTCGTTCGCTCCGCGAGCTGGCCGCGACTTCAGGCGCAGCCTCCGCGATAGCAGCCGTGATCGCGCCAAGGGACGATTTATCCGTCTCCGTCGTGAGAAGGGGCGAGTTCGCCATTTGGCTTCCTGTCGTCATCCCTGAGATAGAGGCTGTCCGGCCTGCACGTGCTGGCCCCCCAGGCTGGAGCCAGGTGCGCTTGGCATGCCTCGGGGCGCAACCGCTTGTCCCTGCAGCACGAAGGAGTTCGCAACCCGGGCAACTAGCCGCGGACACGAACCTCCGCTTCCCTCGTACCGGAGTGCGTTGGGGCTAGCCGACAACCGGTGAGTCCAATGAGCCACAAGTGCTGTCTTCCATGGTCCGGAACGGGACGCCCGCGCCATCGGCAAGGCCAGTGGCCGGCGCTGCGGCCACCGTCACAGGGTCACCAGATGGCTGGCCCGTCGCCACGGTCGCCTCGACGGTAGCGGCAAGTTGGCAAGACTTCCATACCAACTTTTGGTCATTTGGCTTGACAAGTTGGCCGACGGCGTGCAGCATCCGGCAATGGACGACTTGGCTGTGCGGGACGTATCGAAGGACTTCGGTGGCGTTCACGCCCTCCGGGGCGTGTCCCTGAACGTTGTACCGACCGAGATCCTTGGCCTGATCGGCCCCAATGGCTCGGGCAAGACAACGCTTCTCAACGTAGTGTCAGGTGTCTATGCGCCAGTTAGTGGCAGCGTGGTGCTCGGCGACGTCCTTCTCTCGGGTCAACCTCCCCACCGGATCGTGGCCTCAGGGGTGGCACGCACGTTCCAGAACATCCGACTCTTCGGCGACTTGTCGGCCCTCGAGAATGTTGAGACGGGTGCCGTGGTCGGTCAGCGGCGTGGAGGGGGTGAGCCAAGGACGACCGCCTGGCGCCTCCTCGAGCACTACGGACTGCTGGCCTATGCGATGTCCCGGACGCATTCGTTGCCCTATGGGGTGCAGCGCCGGCTTGAGATGGCGCGTGCCTTGGCTACGAGGCCGAGCTACCTCCTGCTCGATGAGCCCGCTGCTGGAATGAACGAGGAGGAGTCCGACGGATTGCTTGCGGCCATTCGCGCCCTGCGCGACGAAAGCGACGTCGGCGTTGTGGTGATCGACCACGACTTGCGTCTGATCACCAGACTGTGCGACCGCGTGGTTGTGTTGAACGATGGAACGAAGATCGCCGACGGTTCTGCACGGGAGGTCACACGCGATCAAGCAGTCATCGACGCCTACCTCGGAAAACGGGCATCTAGGAGGAAAGGTCACGTAGAGACGTGATGTGACGGAGAGAGTCCGTCGTCGAGAGCCCTGTCAGTAGTCGAGCCTCTGAGAAGGAGCGAGAAATGCGTTTCACACGATCGCGCCGAGGACCAGTAGTCGTCGCAGTGGCCATTGCCGGCCTGGTGGCTACGGCTTGTGGTGGGCAGGAAGACAGCAGTGACGGGGCAGCAGCGGTCGACCCGACTGATGCTGAAGATACTGAAGACGACGCCGAGGGGACAGCGGAGCCCGACGAAACAGAGGCTTCGCCCAACGGTGAGGTCTTCCGCGTAGGCGTTGCAACCGGGCAAACTGGATACCTGTCCGTCACCGATGGCCCGGCCCTTACGGGTCTCGAGCTCGGCGTCGCGGAGATCAATGAAGCCGGGGGCATCGATGGGCAAATGCAGATCGAACTCGACATTCGCAATACGGAAAGTGACCCGGCACAAACGGCAACCATTGTCGAGTCGCTGGTCGAGGACGGCGCGAACCTCATCGTTACACCATGCGACTCGGATCCGTCCGTGGCCGGGGGGCAGGTGTCTCAGCGTGCGGAGATTCCCACCATCTCTATTTGTGCTAGCACCCCCACGATGCGCGCCCAGGTTGGTGATTTCATGTTCGGCAACACATACGGCGACAACGTAAGCGGAGCGATTCTTGCCCAGCACGCTCGCGACCTGGGCTATGAGACAGCCTACGTGCATCTCTCGACGGACACCCAGTACACGCTGAAGCTCGTCGAGTACTTCGCGATCGCCTTTGAAGAACTAGGAGGAGAGGTGGTCGGCAGCAGCAATTACGCGATCGATCAGCAGGACTTCAGTTCAGCGATGACGACACTGGCTGGCCTCGATCCGGCCCCTGATGTCTTCTTCACCTCCACTTACGAGCCACAGTTGCAGGCGCTTCTGCAGCAGTTTCACAACGCCGGTGTCGAGTCGCACTTCTTCGCTGCAGAGGGCTTCGACACACCGGCCTCATGGAGTCTGCCCGAGGAGGTCATCGAGGGTGTCGTGTATACGACGGCCGCCTTCCCCAAGCCTGGCGGGTCCCTTGAGCAGTTCGCCGAGCGGTTCGAGGAGTTCTACGGTGAGCCGCCAGGCAGTGCGTTCCCGGCAATTGGGTACGACCTGGCCATGACCATCGAGGCCGCCGTCTCGCAGGCCGGTTCGACTGAAGGGCCCGCTCTCAGGGACGCCATCCTGGACCTCGAGAACGTGGAAGGGGGTACGGGAACATTCAGCTACAGAGGCCGCGAGGACGGGATGGTTAGCAAGACCGTCTCGCTGGTACGCGTCGAGAACGGCGAAGGCGTCCTCATCGATGAGGTGACGCTCGATCCGTCTGAGATTCCCGACCCGACCGCGACCTTCGAGTTCTAGGCATGCGCGTGGTCCCCCAGGAACCGCCACTGCTTCGCGTCGAAGGCGTCGCTGTCTCGTATGGCGTGGTTCACGCCGTTCGAGGTATTGACCTTGAGGTTCGTCGAGGCGAGACGGTGGCGCTCCTGGGGGCCAACGGGGCAGGCAAGACCACGACGCTTCGTGCCGTGATGGGCCTCGCAC
>JBJHBB010000185.1:0-5292 GCA_050485265.1 Rhodothermales bacterium
CAGTAGGCCGTATGCGATGACCGTGGATGAGCACGATCGGCTCTGGTTCTTCGAAACCGGTATCAGTCCGAATCGGCTGGTAGGCTTCGACCCAACCACTGAGACATGGATCGACGGAGGCTCGCCCGAGAGCGGCGGCGGCACCGTCAGGCACATGGTGTACGACGTCGATACGCGCTCGATCTGGTTCGGAACGGACACGAATACGATCGGTCGTGCCACCCTTCGCTAGTGGCGGTCTGGCCGTTTCACTGCTGGCGGCGGTGGTGTTGTGGCTCGCGCCCACGGCACCGCCGACCGCTTCATATCCGGATCATCCTATCCCGGGCCACTCGGGTGGCTTCGGTGAACCGACGTGCCAGACCTGTCATTTCGATAATGACTTGAACGACCCTAATGGGTACTTACGACTTGAGGGGCTCGACGGCGACATCGAAGCAGGCACCTCAAATCCGGTCATCGTTACGCTGCGACACCCCGAGCTCGTGATAGCCGGGTTTCAGGCCTCCTTTCGCCACACCGACGGGTCGCAGGCCGGTGCGCTGAGCTCGTCAGACGACCGCACACTGGTGACGAAGCTCAACGGGGTCACGTACATCCAGCACACCTTGGCGGGTACCAAGGTCGGCGATGACCAAGTGGCCACGTGGACCTTCGATTGGGCCGTACCGGAAACCGAAGGCCCCGTGTGGCTTCACGTGACAGCCAACGCCGCCAACGGGGACCGATCCGAGTTCGGAGACTTCGTGTACGCCGATTCGCTCTTGTTCGAGGTCTCCCCGGTCGACTAGCGTCCGCCGGCCTGGGCTCGCAGGCGGCGCACGCGCTCGTCCATCGGCGGGTGCGTGGAGAAAAGCTTCGCAAACTGCATCCGGTTGCCGGAGAGCGGGTTGACGATGAACATGTGAGCCGTCGACGGATTGGCCGCCATCGGCTGGCGAACGGCGCCCTCTTGCAAACGGATGAGCGCGTCGGCGAGGGCATTCGGATCGCCGCAGATCTTACCACCGTCCTCGTCGGCCACGTACTCCCGCGCACGGCTGATGGCCATCTGAATCAGCATTGCCGCCAGCGGCGCCAGGATCATCATCAGGATGGCCCCGATCATATTGCCGCCGCCCTGACGATTGCCCATCGGGACGAAGATCGCAAAGCGCGCCAGCAGCGTGATAGCCGAGGCCATCGTCGCGGCAATGGTCGATGTCAGGATGTCGCGATTCTTGATGTGCGCCAACTCGTGCGCAATCACTCCCTCCAGCTCACGCGGAGTCATCCGCCGGGCAAGCCCGTTCGTCACGGCCACCACCCCATTCTTGGGATTCCTACCGGTGGCGAAAGCATTGGGCTGATCGGACGGGATCACCACGACCCGCGGCATCGGCATATTGGCACGCTGGCGGAGGCGGTCCACCATATCGACCAGTTCCGGTGCCTGCTCTCGCGTCACCTCCTGTCCGCGATACATGCGGATGACGATCCGGTCCGAGAACCAGAACGAGAAGAAGTTCATCGCCAGGGCAAACCCGAAGCCGATGATCATCCAACTCGTGCCGCCCAGCGCGTAGCCGAGCAGCGCAACGAGGGTGATCATGAAGGCCATCAGCGCGGCCGTACGGAACCCGTTTGAGCTCATAGTCAGCAGTGTGTCAGAGTGACGTCCAGGGGAAGAACGTCAAAGCGTGTGCCGGGGATGATGATGGTTCGGGGAATGTGGGGATGGCCCCTAGAGAATGCGCAGCACAACCAGCACATCGTAGAGCGCATGCGTCCACGCGGCCACGGCAAAGCCCCTCCACAGGAAGATCCCATTCAGGGCAAGGCCGAACAGGAAGCGATAGATGAACGAGTACAGCGTGAATGGGTCACCAAACGGACCCAGGTAATGCACCCAGGAAAAGATCAGTGCACCCACTACTGCCGCGATCGGGTAGGCATACTTGGGCTTCTTCAACACGCGGCGTAAACCCAGGAACATCCCACCGACCAGGATTACGCGAAAGAACAGCTCCTCGTAGAGCCCGGCGCCGATGCTCAGGGCAAGTTGGGTCGGAAGAGGGAGCGTATGAAGCTGCGCCAGCGGTGGCACCATCAGGAAGAGAGCGCCTGCGAACCTCGAAACGATGATGGCCAGCACGACGGCGTAGAGCAGACTCTCTCCAAGAATCATCCCGAAGTAGCGCGCCTCGATCGGCGGCCGGCGATGCCGCTCGCGCCAGAAGACGTAAACGCCGACCATCAGCACCACGACGCCGAGCGCTGCCCAGCCGGCCTGGCCAAAGACGCTCAGGAGGGTCTTCATCCACACGTCCGCGCCGACACGAACGTTGCCACCCACCAGCAGGATGGCAACCTCGTAGATCAGCAGCAGAGGCAGCGCCGCCAGAAAGGCGTAGGTGCCCGTCCGCGTGGCGCGGTGGTATAGCCGCAGTCTCTTCGAGCCAGTCATGTTGAGCCTCCTCTAAGATCACAATACCCTCCAGACTGGACCTCTTGGCTTTGCCTCTTTTTTTTCTACTGTTAGACACCACCCTGAACAGCCCATGCTCAAGCGTCTGGCACTTCTACTACTACTTATTGGCACGGCGCCACTGGCAATCGGGCAGCATAGCTCTCTAGGCTGCTTGTGGTTTGCACACGGGTGCCAGAATCTGTGGATTATGTCCGGAGGTACTGCTGTCGGGTGGATGGAGTGTGATGGAGTGACTGTCATTCTGGGCGAGGGTGACGCCGGGACGTGTCCTGGGATCCTCTGGGTGATTGAACACTAAGCGATTCGGACCGATGTCAAATGCTAACCCCATCCTCGTAGCGATTTGCCTTCTGCTGCCGCTGCTGGTGTCGCTTGGCTGCGAGCGGCTTACGGAGCCGGGAATCGATACCATCGCATCCGCGCAGCGTGCAGAAGCATCCGAACATCGAAGGCTTCTCAGCGAGCCGTTTCCCTAGGGTTCATTAGGAATGCATCAGCTAACATCGCAGCATTCACACGGCTCGGTTTCTTCGGCTGAGGAAGAATCAGACTTCGTAGAGCGCATTGTAGCCCTTCATCGTGTCCTCGAACCCGTGCAAATCGGTATTCGAAGCGGTGGTTACTCAGTATCCGAGTTAGACAGACTGGCAACGGACGCGCTTGGATCGGAGCTTTCCCCGAGGGTGCGGTTCATGGCCGAATCCCATCTTGCGATGATCATGCTTCGCATGTGGCTAGGCGAGGTTGAGCCTGATCACGCCAGGATTGCTCACTTCACCCGATTGCTAGTGGAGAATCGGTCTCCGAACGCTGACGTAGTCTTAAGCGGCCTCCGTCGATTGGATGGATACTGGACCGCTGAGCAAATTGGCACCTCAGCGTCGCTGGCTGCAGAGGCAGGGCGGGACCACCTTGCAGTCAGGTGCATCGACTGCCTGAAGGAAATAGGTGACCGTTATCAGGCCGATGCCCTATTGGTCCGTGATGCGGCCATTCACGCCGCTCTGCCCGCCTTGGATGAGCTCGCGGTTCTGGTCAACTAGTGACCGCAGGCGACCATCAGGGCGTCTGCGCAGAGATCACCTCAGCACCTTCACCTCGACCCGCTCGGCGGACCCGGAAGTGAGTCCCAGTGCGCGCGCAGCGGCCTCGGATAGTTCGATCAGGAATCCCTCTGCCACAGGTCCTCGATCGTTGACGCGGACGAGCGTCTGCTTTCCGGATTCGGCGGCGGTCACGAGAAGGATGGTGCCAAATGGTGCACTACGATGGCTGGCCGTCAACGCCTGGGGGTCGTAGGCTTCGCCGCTGATCGTGGTGCGGCCGACGTATGAAGCCGGGTATATCAGCGCCAGCCCGTCCTCGTCCACACGCTTCGGTGCCGGAGTACGATGATGCTCGCGCCCCACTCCATCCGGCAGGGTCATGAGCAGTCCCGGCACGAGCGGTCCGGTGTTCACCGAGTTCTCGGTTAGCAGTCGGCCCGCGGTGGTGCCGTAGCGCTCTGCAATGGAGAAGAGCGTTTCGCCGGGGAGCACGGTGTGGATCTCATCATCCGGCACCGTGCTGCGGTTGACATTGTATCGGCCGGGAGCGGGTCGCTGCGCCACGGGCCGCGGAGTCGACCCGGCACCTGGCACGACGAGCACCTGCCCGATCCCGATGCGATCACCCTGTATGGAATTGGCCTGGCGGATGGCGTCGACCGTGGAGCCGTAGCGCTGTGCTATCGAGAACAGGGTCTCGCCCGCAGCGACGGTATGCCGGGCCTCGACGCGCTCTCCCGGCGCCTCGTCCGCTACCCGCGTTGTGGGGAGCGGCAGGCTCGCACCCGGGCCCAACTCTACCAACGAGATCGAGGCCGGAGGAGGTGGCGGAGGTGGAGGCCCCGTCGGGATGCGCTCCGGAGCCACGAGATTGTCCGGCCGGACTCCAGGAAGCGACGGACCGACGTCGGCGGGCTGTTCGCCTTCGGCGTCGAAGACGAACCCCCGACCGGCCCTGCGCACGACCAGACGCTGGCCGTTCGAGATGTTGTCCGAGCGCAGATTGTTCATTAGCCGCACCTCGGTGACGGTCGTTCCGTATCGCTGCGCGATCTCCTCCAGGGTATCACCCGCACGAACCACGTGAATGTCGGCTTGGGCCAACGCAGCCGGCGCAGAGAGGGCGCTCAGCCCGATCAGGAGGAGCACTGGGGTGAGAGTCAGCTTTCGCATGTCCATTAGTCGAATCCTATTCCCTGCGCCTCGAGTAGCGCGGACTGTAACTCGGCGCGAGCGTGTTGGTCACCGGCAGCCGCGGCGCGGTTGATACCCTCGCGAAAGGTTTCTTGAGCAGCAGTGTCTTCCCCGAGCTCGGCGAGGACCTTCCCCAGGTGGTAATAGGTCCCCACATACTCGGGCTGGTCGCGGACGAGCGACTCGAACATCTGTCTGGCGTCTTCGATCCGTCCGCGCTGTCGGTACTCCTGTGCCAGAGCGAACCGCGTAAACGGATCGTTCGGGTCCTCGCGGAGAAACTGCTTCAGGGCGTCGATTCGATCCATGAGATTCTGAGTGATCAAGATAACGGGTGTCAACCGCCCGTCGTGTGCTCAGCGCCCCCGGCCGGCCACGAGTGGGGTCCCGTCGACAAGCACCTCGACTTCGGTGACGCCGAAGGTTTCGGTGAGTGTTCGCCGCAACTGCTCTTTGGCGGCCACGACGGAACACGAATCGAGCGGCGTGCCAGCGGCGGGCTCGCGGAGGTCGACCCTCGCTCGCGCGCCGTCGATGGAGACTTCATTCACCGAGCCAAAAGCAGCGAGGTCAGAGAAGTAC
>JBJHBB010000186.1:0-5288 GCA_050485265.1 Rhodothermales bacterium
CGACGTGATGATGCCGGGGCTGACCGGATACGAGGTCTGCCGCGCGCTCAAGGCCTCCGCCGCGACCGCCGCGATCCCGGTGATCTTCGTCTCGGCATTGGCCGACGTCGGCGACGAGACGCGCGGTTTCGATGCCGGCGGGGTGGACTACATCACCAAACCGGTGAACGTCGACCAGCTTATCTCGCTGTTGCGAGTCTGGGCCGGCGAGTAGGCCTAGAGGAT
Source organism: Rhodothermales bacterium (assembly GCA_050485265.1). Classification (GTDB taxonomy): domain Bacteria; phylum Bacteroidota; class Rhodothermia; order Rhodothermales; family JANQRZ01; genus JBJHBB01. The sequence goes on from JBJHBB010000186.1 coordinate 226, forward strand.
CGCTTCAACTCCGAACAGATGCGGCACCTCCCTGCGGAGGTGCCGCTCTGACTTTTCATCCATCTTGATGCCCTGAAGACTCTGAACATCCTCGAAAAGGGTCACCAATGCGGTGCCTTCAGGGAGGATCGCCCCGGTGAGATCGGCTCGCGTGAGATCGGCACGGGTGAAGTCGGCGCCGCGAAGGTCGGCGCCATCGAGACTCGCGCCCTGCATGTTGGCACCGTCGAAGATGGCCTTGCGGCAGTTCGCCTGTTCCAGGTGCGCGCCTCGCAGGTTTGCTCCAATGAACCGGGCGTGCTCCAGATTGGCCTTGGGCAGACTGGCAAACTGGAGATCAGATGAGGTAAGGTTCGCCCCTCGCAAGTCGACCTCTCCGAGGAAGGCTCGCTCAAGGTCGGCTTCCATTAAATCCGCCCCGCGCATGTCGGCGTTAGTGAGGGAGGCGCGCTCGAGGTTTGCGCGACGAAGCGTAGTTCCAGCGAGGTTAGCGCCGACGAGAATGCTGTCGGGAAGGCTGGCGTCTGTAAGGTCCGCGCCCCACAGGTTGGCGTTTTCCAGGTCGGCGCTGTCGAGCCGTGCCTCCACGAGGTAGGCCTCGGTGAGCTTCATCGGCGTCCGAATGCCGAGGCGGTTCAGCCGACGAATGTTCCCCGCGATCCGGAGCGTCGCTTCTGGCGATCTCCAGGCGAGGAAGTCCTCAATCTCCTCACGGTAACGATTCGTCAGGAGTCTGCGCTCACCAAGCTTGCGCAGGTAAAACAACAGCCAACCGATGATCAGGATGTCGAGGACGACACCATGCGCCTCGGCCATCACTTCCTGAAAGAAGTCGGCTGTATCGTAAATCCAGAACGGCAGGGAGATCGTGACGACGATCACCGCTGCGATCAGGAAGATGTAGAACGTCAGGTGGTGCGGCCGCTCGGCGGCCATGATCTCCAACCGCGTTCTCAGCCGGTCCATTCGGCTGCTCTGGTGCGGAGGGCGTGAGGTTCGTTTGTGGTCCATTCGCGACGGGTCTGAGCCGCGTCTACGCTCGAGAGAACGCCGCGTGCCCGGCCTAGCCAAGCAAAACTCCCGCGATCGTGGCAGTCATCAGATTGGCGAGCGTGCCGATAAGCACTGCTCGCAGTCCCAGTTCGGCGATCTCGCTGGCGCGGCTTGGTGCTAGCGGGCCGATTCCACCGATCTGGATGGCGATCGAGGAGAAGTTCGCGAAGCCGCACAGAGCGAACGTGGCCATCACAACTGTCTTCGGGTGGAGGTTTGCCACTTCAACGGCGTCGGCCAGCATCAGGTAGGCCACGAACTCGTTGAGTACGATCTTCGTCCCGAGCATCCCGCCGAACTCAAGAATGTCTTGAGACGGAATGCCGATCGTCCACGCGATCGGCGCCAGCACGAAGCCAAAGATCTGTTCGAGCGTCACCTCGTAGCCGAAAATGCCCGTAATCGCACCGATGAAGTAATTGGCCATTGCGATCAAGGCGATGAAGGCGATCAGCATGGCGCCAACGTTGAGGGCAAGCTTCAAACCCTCGGCGGCTCCCGAGGCCGCGGCGTCGATCACGTTCTGTGGCTTGTTGGGTGCGTCTGCCTCCAGGGCCTCTTCCGCCATCGATTCGCTGTCAACCGCCGGAAGTGTGGGTTCGGCGGTCGCCTCCGCCACGTCTGGCGTCACGGCAGAGCTCGCAGCAACCGGAGCGGGACGAGGCTTGATTTCCGGGATGAGGATCTTCGCAAGCACAATCGCAGCCGGCGCGGCCATGATGCTGGCGCCAAGAAGCTGCTCTGCGAACAACTGGCGGCCCACGTCTAGTTCAACCCCCATGGCCTCGGAGTAGCGCGAGCCCAGGAGCTGTACGTAGCTAGCCATCACTCCTCCGGCGATCGTGGCCATGCCCCCGGCCATGATCGTCATGAGCTCGCTCCGGGTCATGTTCTGGATGTAGGGGCGAATCACCAGTGGCGCTTCGGTCTGGCCAACGAAGATGTTCGCCGTCACAGAGAGCGACTCAGGGCCGCTGGTGCCCAGGATTCGGCTCACCACGTAGGCCATACCCCGGACGATGTACTGCATCACCCCGAGGTAATACAGCACCGCCATGAGCGACGCAAAGAAGACGATGGTGGGGAGGACCTGGGCGAAGAAGAAGAAGCCCAGCGAACCTTCCTGGCCCGGGCTGATTGCGAGTTGTCCGAAGATGAACTGCGCGCCCTCCTCCATGAAGCGCAGCACGAGCACGAAGAAGGAGCTGATCCACGCGAAGAAATCCGCGGGCCAGCCGAGCGGGGCGAAGGTCTCCGCCATCTCCCGTCCACGAAGGATGAAGATGGCAAAGATGATCTGCAGCAGGAGCCCTCCAATGATCGTTCGCGGCCGAATCGCAGACCGGTTGGATGAGAGCGCGAACGCGATACCGAGAATGACGGTCAGGCCGAGAAGCCCGCGCAGGACCGCAGAGAAGAGATCCATATGGAGGGGTGGGGATGGTTAATGCCGGCCTGCGCCGGAATCGGCCGAAGATAGGCCCCGCTCACGAATGACGCACGTAAGGCACGTCCGCCTCCATCACCACCGCTTCCCACCGAAGAGGACCCCGAGGGGCGCCACCAAAGTGTTGTGAACGAGGTAGCCGAGATCGAGCACTGGCTGGGCGATCAGGACGTCCGACTCCACGGCAAAGGTCGGCGCGCTGCGACGAAGCAGTGCACGCTGGACCAGGAAGCGCACGGCCAGCAATGCAGCGCCGGTCCAACCGAGAAAAAGGGGCGATACCCAGACCAGCAGATTGCTCGCGTGGAAGGCTGCGAGATGCGCCTTGGCAACCGGATCATAGTATCGACCTGCTGAGGTGTGCCGCAGCTTTTGTCTGAACCATGACCTGAGATTACTCGGTGCCCGTGACCAGACCGCGGACTCAGCCTCGAGCATGTATCGCACGCGGGCGCCATGCCTGTGCGCTTCCTGCACCAGCAGATCATCATCGCCCGACAACGAATGCATCTGATGCTCGAAGCCGCCGAGTCGGTCAAAGAGGCTCTTGGGATAACTCAAATTTCGCCCTACTGCCATGAACGGACGCTTGAAGCCGATGGCCGCCGCAGTCAGCAGCGCCGTGAGGAACGTCTCGTAGCGCGCGTAGGTGTTGACCGGTCCAGGCTCGCGCTCTAGAGGCCCAAAGCCCACGAGGACGCACTCCGGGTAACGATGCGAATGCCGGGCGATCGTCTCCAGCCAGCGCGCGTCCGGCACGCAGTCCGCATCCGTGAACGCGAGGCGTTCATGCTTTGCTTCGGTGATGCCGAGGATGAGGGCGCGCTTTTTCCGGGGAGGCTCCGCGTCGTATTGCGAGAGGAGGCGGACTCGAGAGTCTGCTCTTGCTGCAGACTCAACGACAGCCGGGGTGGAATCGGTCGAGCCGTCGTCGACCACGAGGACTTCGTAATGCTGGTAAGTCTGCCGAGCGAGGGCCTCCAGCAAGTCTGGCAGGATTTCGGCCTCGTCGCGTGCGGCGATGATCACCGATATCGCTGGTTGCTCCGTCGGCTCCTCATCTGGCGAAGACTCCATGGCCCTACCCACACCAAGCCCGACGGCGAGCCAGTAGAAAAGGTGGACGACGAGGGCCGCTACGAAAATCCAGATCATGGCTCACCGGGTGACAAGCGCAAGCTACCGGGACGTCACGGCATCATAGGTGATTTGTTGGTAGACGTACTTTGTCGTGCAATCGCTTGACATGTCTGCAAACCCCTCCGAAGGCCCGCTGCCTGACCACGATGTGACCGCTCCAGTTGCCGACGAGCCGCTGGACCTGGGCCATTTTTGGACCTGGGCAAATGCGCTCACGATCGCACGGATTCTGCTGGTACCGCCTATCGCCTGGCTCGTCTATGTCGACGGCCCGCTCTGGCTTCTGGGGCTGCTGGTCGGGCTTGCGATTGCGACGGACTTTTTCGACGGAAAGGTCGCTCGCTGGACAGGTACCGTGTCTGAATGGGGGAAGCTGCTCGATCCCGCTGCCGACAAACTCGCAGCAGCTGCCGTCACCGCGGCCCTCGTGTTCCGACCCGTTGAGCCCAACCTTGCTCTCTGGTTTGTGGCGCTGATCGTGATTCGAGATCTGGGGATTGCGGCTGGTGGAATGATTCAGGTTCGTCGACTGGGTTTCGTGATGATGGCATTGTGGAGCGGAAAGGTGGCGGTCAATCTGCTCGCGGCGACCGTTGTCGCCGTACTGTTGCGATTCCCCCAGGTCCTCATAGATGCACTCGTGTGGGCGACGACGATCACGTTGCTGTACTCGCTGGGCCGATACCTGCACCGGTTTCTTCTGGTCAGGCGGCACGGTTCTGAGATCCCGCTGGACGAGCGCCACAACGTGGACCGGCAGCGCCTGAGAGGCATCGGCACCTGAGGTTGCATGGGTGATATTGTGGAGATTCTTCGCCACCGACACCCTCGATTGTGGCGAGTTTTCAGACTCAAATCCCCCGTCTGCACGCAACCCCCATGGCACTCTTCGGATTCGGAAAAAAGCAGGAGCAGGAACGGCTCGAAGAGGGCCTGGAAAAGACCCGCGACAGCTTCCTGGGCAAGCTGACTCGCGCGGTGGCGGGTAAGGACTCGGTCGATGATGAGGTTCTCGATGACCTCGAGGAGGTGCTGGTCACGAGCGATGTGGGCGTCAACACGACGCTTGAGATCATTCGCAGGCTGGAGGAGCGCGTTGCGCGCGATCGCTACGTCTCGACGAGCCAGCTGCAGGGTCTCATCCGGGACGAGATCGCCAACCTCCTTCTGAGTGACGCGCCCGAGCGCCCGGCCGACTTCACCGCACCGCTGCCCAACTCACCGCACGTCATCATGGTGGTTGGAGTGAACGGTGTCGGCAAGACCACGTCTATTGGCAAGATGGCGCACCGCTATAAGGAGGCCGGGCGCAGCGTCTTGCTGGGTGCGGCGGATACCTTCCGTGCGGCAGCCATCGAGCAGCTAGACGTATGGGCCAAGCGCGCCGACGTGCCGATCGTCAAGCAGCATCACGGTGCAGATC
>JBJHBB010000187.1:0-5280 GCA_050485265.1 Rhodothermales bacterium
GGTGTGGTGAGCGTCGTACTGGGCACGTCGGGAGTCGTGTTCGCGACAGCTGACGAGCCATTCGTCGAACCCGAGGGGCGCCTGCACGCCTTCTGTCACGCGGTGCCTGGGCGCTGGCACCTGATGGGCGTCATGCTGTCTGCCGCCGGAAGCCTGCGTTGGTACCGCGACACGTTCGCACCCGGCACGTCCTTTGACGACCTACTGGCACCCGCTGCCGCCGTACCGCCCGGCAGCGATGGGCTCTGCTTCCTCCCCTATCTAACGGGCGAGCGGACGCCGCACGCGGATCCACTTGCCCGCGGCGCCTTTGTTGGTCTGACCGTGCGTCACACCCGCGCCCATCTCACGCGTGCAGTGCTCGAGGGCGTCGCCTTCGGACTACGCGACGGGTTTGAATTGATGCGCAACGCCGGTCTGCCGGCACCCGACGAGGTGCGGGTCTCCGGTGGAGGAAGCAAGAGTGCACTGTGGCGTCAAATTCTGTCCGACGTGCTTGGTACCCAACTGATGACCGTTAACACGACCGAAGGCGCAGCCTACGGTGCGGCCTTGCTCGCGGCGGTTGGTGTAGAATTGTGGCCGGACATCGAGGCCGCCTGTCAGGCCACCGTACGGGTAGCCGAGCCAACCCGTCCGAACCCCGAACGCGTCGACCGCTACGAATCCATGTATGCCGCGTATCGGGCGCTCTACCCCGCCCTCCGGCCGAGCTTCCAGACGCTCTCAAGTCAGTGAGCCGCTATCCAACGACGGAACGCGACGAACCGAGAGCGTCCAGCCTCTCTACCCAAACTGCCTGCATGGCCTCGTCGGCGCTCGGCACATGGGGAAGCGCGTACGTGTGCCCGATTCGAGCCGCCTTGTCTCGCCCCAGAGCGTGATAGGGCAGAATCTCGATCGACTCCAGGTGGGGATAGGTCGCCTCGAGCCGAGCAATCCCGGCGAGGTGCTCCGGAGAATCGTTCACGCCCGGTACCAGCGGGCACCGTAGGCGAATGCGCGCGCCGAGATCATAGAGCTGCTGCAGATTCCGAAGTATCGCACGATTCGCGGTGCCGGTGAGCTCACGATGGCGCTTGGACTCGGTCGCCTTGTAGTCGAACAGGAATAGGTCAACCTGCGGTGCGATCTCGCGAAACTTCTCCAGCGAGGCTGCGCCGGAGGTATCGAGACAGGTATGGAGGCCGCGGCGCCTGGCCTCGCTTAGAAGCGCGTAGCAGAACTCGAACTGGGCCATGGGTTCGCCGCCGGAGATGGTCACTCCGCCACCGGATCGCGTGAAGTACGCGGCGTCCCGCATCACCTCATCGATCACCGCGTCCACGCTCATGAGCTCTCCAACTACGGAGAAGGCACCGTGCGGACATGCCCTCTGGCACCCTTCGCGTGTCAGGTCGATAGCGAGTGGTCCAGACTGAAGGGCCTGGACCCCGTGCTCGATCGCAACGATGCAGGCTGGGCACTCCGAGCAGCGCTCCCTATTGAAAGACAGCTGTGGGGAGGGCGACTGTGACTCCGGGTTATGGCACCACAGGCAGTGGAGGGGGCATCCCTTTAGGAAGACCGTTGTGCGGATCCCCGGCCCGTCGCGCAGGGAGAATCGCTGGATATCGAAAACAATTCCAGTCATGCTTCCTTCGCGCCCTAGTAGAGCGTGCGCTGGAGAATCTCAAGTTGAACATCTCGGGACAGGTCGACGAACCTCGCGCTGAAACCACCGACGCGCACGAACAGGTGCTGAAACCGCTCGGGCGATTCCATGGCCGCCTCTAGATCGTCCCGGTCTACGACCGTGATCATAGCCTGCGCTCCTCCCTGCTCGAAGTACGTCTCGAGCAGCGCCCTCACCTCGGCAGGGTGCTCCCGAAAGAGGCGCCGACTGAACTTCATGTTCTGCACCGCCCCTGCATGCATCCTGGTGGAGGGCTTAACGACAGAGTTCAGCATTGCCGTTACACCGTTGCGATCGTTGCCGCTCGAGGCGGAGTTGCCGTTGTTGAGCGGTGTGCCGGCGCGTCGTCCGTCCGCCGAGGCCGCCGTTCGGTGCCCGAGGAGCGTGTTCGCAGCATTGTTGATCACCACGACGAGATAAGAATCCAGACCGACTCGCTGCGCCTGAGCGCGAGTGTGGCTGCAGACGTGATCGTGTACACGCACGAGCATCGCATCGGCAACGTCGTGATCGTTGCCGTACTTGGGAGCATCGTCCATGATGCGCCGCACCCAGGTCTGCCCCACAAAGTCCGAGGACAATGCCTCCAGGACCTGCTCTCGGGTGAGGTAGGGATGATCGAAGACCAGGTGCTTGATCGCCGTCAGACTGTCAGCGGCAGTCGTGTTGCCATACGTCTCGAGCGTGCCCCCGAGGTAGCGGACTCCACCCGAGAGCAACGGCTGCCCGCGCTCCAAGCAGTCGTCATAGAGGAGGCTGAGCAAGAGGAATGACGCTTCACCGGCTGCGACTTCATACTCAATCGTCTGCTGCGTCGCCATGACCTCGATGTGATGCTCCACCTGCTCGGCATAGGCGTCCCACAGCTGATCGAACGAATCAAAGGTGTCGAGCGGTCCGAGCGACAGTCCCATCCGCTCACCCGTGAGCGGGTCTATTCCTCCGTGCAGCGTGACTTCGAGCGCCTTGGCCAGGTTGATGACTCCACTGGGCGTACCAATACTGCGGTGTTCCAGGACGTACTCCCCACAGCCGAATGGCACGTACTGCTCTGCCTCAGCACGGTCGACCCCGAATGCGGCCATTACGGAGGGCACATTGACATCATCGTTGTACAGCATCGGAAAGGTGCGGCCCTCCGCAATTACCGAGAGCGCCTTCTCCATCAATGCCGGATCCTGCCCAGAATGAAACCGCAGAGAGAGCTGCGGCTCCGGCTCTAAGACGGTGCGCGTGGCCTCCATCGCCAATAGCGCAAATCGGTTCGCAGCGGCTTCCTCAGGACGCCCCACTCCTCCCACGATGACGCGGTTGTGCACGCGTGTCTCGCGATCGGCCATCAAGCGCCAGAGCGACTGTAGCAGACGGAGGGCCTGCTGCTCTGAAAGCCGGCCTTCGTCGAGGTCACTGGCCAGGAACGGGCCCAGGTACGTGTCCATGCGGCCGTGATTGCGAACGTCCGCCACGACGGAGTAGAGCCACATCAACTGGATGGCTTCATGAAACGTCGAAGGGGCCGCCACACGTAGACGGGCCAGGATATCGGCGAGGGCGAGCAAATCGTGCCGCCGCTGAGAGTCGTCGGAACCGGCGGCCTCACTACGCGCCTGCACCTCATAGTGGGTACAGCAATCAAGAATCACGTCAAGCACGGTACGCAGCCCCTCGAAAAAGGCCACCTTGTCAGGGTCACCCTCGGCAGACCCCCTGCGTGCCTCGACCTCCGCCACGAGGCCAGGCAGGCCGCGTCGAAGCAGTCTGCCGTAGTCAACGTTTGCTCCCGTGAGTCTGTAGAGCGGGAATGCAACGCCGTGTGCGTGCATCCAGTCGTCAGACGGCAGGATCGATGCCAGCTCTGGCGGATAGGCTGCGCGAACCTTGCTCGCCGTGCTCATTGAGTCCCAGAATCCCACCATCTCCTCGACCTTCGTGCGGAGCTCCTGGGAGATTTCGGTGGTCTCCAGCGCCGCTTCAATGGCCTTCGGAAGGTGATAGTAGCCAAAGGCACAGGAACCCCACTCGTCGGGACTGAAGCCCACGAGACGAGGGCGTAACCGGCCTGCGATCAGGTCGTCAGGCCGAACTGGCGCAAGCACATCGGGGAACTGCGTGGCCATGCAAGCCGCCTCACGGACGGACGGATGTGCACCGCGCAGCCGCCGGAAGGTGTCGGTAAACCGGAGCTCCGCAAGAAAGGGGTGCTCCTGATCGATGGACGGCTGAAGTTGACCGCGTGGCCGCGTCTGGGATGGTGGTGCGGTCGTCGAGATCTCCATGAGCGCCGTAAGATGCCGTGGCAGTAGCAGGAACTCCCCAGTCTGCATCACCAGCAGCGACTTTCGTCTTCGTCCTCCCCGCAATCCGTTGCCAGACCAGGGCACGCCATGCTGCGGGACGAATCCCCACATAGTCGCCAGGCCGGTACGATCTCAGCGTCAATCGTGCCCGTACTCGGCCGCTATCACCTCTGGCGAGTACGGCGCCAGATTGAAGTCGCCCAACTCATCACGAGTGACGAGGTAAGGCCCGAGCGCCAGCGCATCGAGGTGAGTTCGCTGAAAACAGCGCAGCGCGTCCGCCGGCGTGCAGACGATCGGCTCGCCGCGAACATTGAAGCTCGTGTTCACCAGCACCGGACAGCCCGTCTGCGCCTCGAAGGCCTTCAGGAGCCCGTAATAGAGCGGGTTGCGAACGGCATCAACCGTCTGCACGCGCGCCGATCCATCCACGTGCGTGACCGCCGCAAGGTCGGACTCTACCGAAAGCCTGCGCTCAAACCCTTCTCCAGATCCCGATCGCGCCCCACGTACCGGGCAGACCAGCAGCATGTACGGCGAGTCGGCGTCGAGCTCGAAGTGCTCCGTGGACCGGTCGGCCAGGACGCTCGGTGCGAAAGGACGGAACGATTCCCGAAACTTGATGCTTTCGTTGACCCGTTGCCACACGTCGCGTCCCCTTGGGTCGGCGAGAATGGACCGGTTGCCCAGCGCGCGCGGCCCGAACTCCATCCTCCCCTGAAACCATCCCACCGTCTTTCCGGCGGCCAGCAACCGAGCTACGCGGAGTACGATATCCGCGTCGGGCAGCGGCTGCACGGTGAGACCCGCCTCCACCAGTACGCACTCGATCTCCGCGTTCGAGAACTGCGGACCGAGAAATGAGCCGCGCATGCTGTCGCCAGTACTGACGCTTCGTGTAGACCCTCCGCTCCCGTGTGCGGCCAACAGGGCCGCGCCCAGCGCACCGCCGGCATCGCCCGCCGCGGGCTGAATCCAGATTTTCTCGAATGGTCCCTCCCGCAGGATGCGGCCATTGGCCACGCAGTTGAGCGCCACCCCGCCCGCCATGGTCAGCACCCGGTCGCCGGTGCGTGCGTGCAGCCAGGTCGCCAGGTCGCAGACGACCTCCTCCAGGCGCCGCTGGACGGAGGCCGCCAGCTGGGCGTGCAGCGGTGTCCAGTCGGCACCGTCGGCCAGGCGCGGCGCGAACGACGACCAGTCGATGGGGTCGACTCGGAAGCCCCCGTCGCCGGTGACCCGGATCGAGCTCCGGAAGGCGTCCAAGAACGCCGGCCCGGCGTAGGAGGCCATCGCCATGACCTTGTA
>JBJHBB010000188.1:0-5261 GCA_050485265.1 Rhodothermales bacterium
CACGAAGAAGAAGCCAACGAAGATCCCCTGAACCGACTCGATACCCACCGGATCCTTCGCCTCCGTCGCGTAACGCAGCGCTGCCCACACGAATGCGGCGAACAGCGGAGCAATCAAGCCGGCAAGGGGTAGCGATTCGCGTTCGAAGTGAAGGCGACCGTAGAGTCCTTCCCAGATGATGTAGGTGAGCAGCGCCACGTGTAGGACCACCACGGCGATGCTAGCGATTCCCTTGAACCGCGACTTGTTCATCAGCTTCGTCCCTGGCAAGCCCGGAACTCCGCGCGGTCGTAGTTCAGCCGTTGCATGGCCGTTCGGACGTCTCCTGTTTCCATGAACGCCTTGAGGGCGGGCACGATCTCACTGGACACCATGTCGAGTGCGTTCTCCTGTGGGTACGGCGCGACGCTTTCCACCGCCTCGATCTCCTGCCTCGAGCGCAGCGGTGGATCCGTTCTGCGGTTGGAGTACCGCGCATGCACGATGGGAAGAAACTCCCATCGCCACTCCTCACTCAACACCGGCGTGACGGTGAACACGATCTGCGCATAGACCCACCAGAATGCCGGAGATACACCCCAATCGGCCAAACCCGAGCCTGTGAACTCGAGTGCAGGATCACCCTGCATCAGCCGAACCTCACAACTCTCCTCACCGTAGAGTGCGAAGTAGTGGCGGAGGAAGTAGTGGATCGGATGCCACCCGACATGAGCGTTGTTGTGGACCGCAACACAGTGCTCCGGATGGTCAGTGATGTGGGAGGTGAAGGCACCGCACTCGACGAGACCCCCTGTCTCGGGGAGCAGAGCGATGCCTATCACGAGCGGTGACGCCCCACCGATGAGGTCTCCGCTCCGACACACCGTGTCCACCGGCCACGCCGAATCCGAAGGATCACACGGAGGGACGGTCAGGCCAGCGCCGAGCGCATCGTCAGATACGTGCCACGCCGGAAGCCCTTCGAAGTACGGGAGGCTGTATTCGAAGGACCCGCCAACGCGGAAGTACAGGTTCGGGCCGAACGTCAGATCCTCGATGACCGCATCTTGTGTGATCACCTCGAGGTCCAACGCCTGTGCCACGTCCCATCCCCGGTAATGGAGTTCAGAGATCGGCGGGGTACGTTCGACCCAGTACCTGACACCGTCTGCGAGCAACACACGCTCACCCAAGACCATGCCCATCTGAGGGGATGCCTGCCCGGCAGCGACGGGGTTGGCGACGTAGGCCCCGTATCCCTGACCGAACACCTCCGGTTCGAGCCGTACCGACTCCAGGAGGGCTGTCACCTGACCAACGGCCGTATCCGGTCGGAACACCACGTACGCTTCGCCGTCGAGACCCTCAACGAACCCGCCCGAGAGTACGGCACCCTGTTGCGCTAGCCGATCGAGCAGAGCGCGACGTGATGCCTCGGACACGCCCGCCGAAACGGCGAGCACGACGGTTCGGTCGTCGTGATCGACGACGAGTGGCCCCTGGCCGAACGCGTGAGCGAAAAGAAACACCGGAGCGAGCACTACTGCCAACGGAACTCCCATGGAACCAACTCCTCACGGGCTGGACGCCGGGCTCACGACGTTGTGCTGTGCTGACTGCCGCTCGATTGGTGACCGGGAGGATAGCACATCGCTGTGGATTCGGAGTGGCGCGCCTCATCTGGCCAAGACAGGCATTGCAGCGCGGCCTTAGGTCACCTTCGCCAGTACATCCGTTCGTACGCCTCGATCGCCTCCTCAGCGGCGAGGCGGAGATCGCCATGCGGCAGTTGCTCGAACGCCTCGAGGAGTCCGTGTGCTTCGCGCACGAGCACCTCGACGGTCGACTGGCTCTCAACATCAAGACCGTCGTCAAGCGTGTAGTCGGCTCGGTTCCGGGCAGCCTTGAGGTTCAGGAACCGTTGGCCAAGCGCGCTGACTGCGGGATCGCTGCTGCTCTGGAACCGGTTCCCAACCAGGTCATGGCTGCTGGATCGCGCCGGCCCTCCGAGGTCGTGCGTCGCTCTGGACGCGACGTGGTACACCGCGTAGTACGCGCGACTGACAGCAGACCGCAACCGCGGTGCATCACCTACGGCCAGCTCATCCGCGACGTCGAGGAACGCTTCGGGTCTCACTGCACGCTCCGTTCAGTCGCTCCCGACGACTCGATGCTCCACGCGAATCGCGCGGCGACGCTCCGGTCGTTCCTCACGAACCCAAGCCCAAACACCTCGCTCAAGGAACTGGTGTGCGTCATGTTTGATCCTCCAGCACGATGCCGAGCTCCGCCGCGAAACGCGGTTCAACGGATGCAAGGAACATCGCCTCAACGTCGTCGTGGAGTCCATCAAGCGCGTCCGGCAGTGCTTCCACGTCATCCAATCCGTCGAGCGCAGCGTCGAAGTCGAGCGACAGTCCGCCGTTCCCGGCCTCCCATAGCACTTGAACGTGCGCAGCATGGCGACGGCCCGTTCGGAAGCGCGTCGACGCCTCGTGTCGGACGGCATCGAGCTCAAGGGGCGCAAGAAACGGAGGAAGTTGGTTCGCCGCACGGCCCCAGTGAGTTCACCCTCGAACCGGTTGACGAATCGAACGCCGACACGGGTCACCGTCCCGACGGGGACGAGGTGCGTCAGGCGATTCCAGTGTTCGAGGAACGTGTCGCGGAAGCGTGCCCACCCCGGATAGGAACGCACGACGTACCCGAGGAGGTTGACACTCATCAGCACGGCCTGAGACATGTCGTCTTCGCGAACACGTAAGGCATCGTGGCGATCGACTCGCCTGGTACCACTCGCGGCACCCGGAGATCTGGGAACTCCTCTCGGATGGTCCTCTGGAACGATCCACGTACTCTCTCGACATCGGCATCGCCCGGAAAACGAACCTCGATGACCGCCTCCGCGAGCGGAACCGGGATGACCTCGATCTCCTGCATGACCGGCATCAGCATGACCATACACCTCGGCCTTACGGTTGATGCGTCCGCGACCGATTGCGGCCGTCGATCACTCGGCCGCCGTTGGTGCCCGTCGATGTCGAGGACGATTGTGGCGCGCAAGCCGAGGACGATGGACGCGCACGATGCACGCGATCGCCAAGCAGGTTGTGAGGCTGATCATCATCACGATCGGCGTGAGACTGCTGCCGAGCACGGCCACAAGACCAAGCAGCGTCGATACACGTGTTGTTCGACGTCCGGATCGTGCGTTGACGTGGCGAGATGGACAAGGCGACCAGGTTTCGCGCGTAGAAGGCAAGCGCACCGCTCCTGCGGTCCGAGCGAGCGCATCAACCCTTCGCGACGATGCCCAGCACCTCGTCTGCGGTCATGACACGACCGAACAGCCGACCGAACGAAGCGAGGGCCGCCTCGTGGTACTCGCGCGTCGCCGCGCTGCAGCCGTCGGAGAGCAACACCGTCTGGAAGCCGAGGTCGACCGCCGCACAGGCGGTTGCGGCCACGCAGGCGTTCGTCGAGATGCCGCCGATGACCACGCGCTCGATCCCGTGATCGCGCAACACGCGCTCGATCGGCGTCGAGGCGAACGCCCCGATCGTGACCTTGTTCAACACGGGTTCGTTGCCAGACGGCGCCAGCGGCTCCAGGATCTGGTTCATGGGCCGCCCGACGCGGTTGTCCAACGACCGCAGCATGGATTGGATCTGCGGCAACGCGTCGGAGAAGTCGTCGCGCTCGGACCCGATCGTGACGTGCACGACGAGGCGGCCCGAGGCGCGACATGCATCGAGCAGGCGTCGCAAGTTCGGCACGGCCCGTTGCTCGATCTGCTCGTAACGCCACCCGAAGGTGTCGTGATCGCCTCGTTCCTGCAACTGCAGCCCCAGGCCGTGGTGGCGCGAGCCGGTGGCGTACTGCATGTCGACGATGACCAGGGCGAGCGCGTCCGCGGTGAAGTCCGGATGCGAGACACGCGTCGAGAGATAGTCAGTGGGTGTCGCATCGGCGGTGCCCATGGGATGCTCCCTCGTGGATTCGGGGTTCAGCGGGACGGTCGGTGCGATCGATCGTCACGAGTACTCGATTCGCGGATCGATGTAGGCGTACACGATGTCGATGACGATGTGAAGCAGGACGTTGGCGAACGTCACGAAGAGGAGCACACCTTGGATCACCGGGTAGTCGCGCCGTTGCACGGCCGTGATCATCACGCGACCCAAACCCGGCAGGTTGAACACGACCTCGATGACGATGGCGCCGCCAAGCAGCGCCGCGACGATGGTGCCGACGATGGTGATGACCGGAATGAGCGCGTTCTTCAAGGCGTGCTTGAGGATGATCCTCAGACCACTGAGACCTTTGGACCGCGCGGTTCGGATGAAGTCCTGGCTCAGGACCTCGAGCATCGAGGTCCGCGTGATGCGAGACACGATCGCGGCTTGGCTGAGACCGAGTGCCAACATGGGGAGCGTCAAGAACCGCAACGTGGCCATGGGATCGGCCGCGAGCGGAGCGTAGCCGGCGACCGGCAGAACGCCGAACTGCACCGCGAACACGAGAATGAGATTCAAGCCCAACCAGAAGTTGGGCATCGCGACGGCGAATAGGCTGAGGACCAACAGGGACTGGTCGATCGGCGTGTTCCGGTACACGGCTCCGATGATGCCGATCGGCATGCCGACGACGATCGCGACCAGGATGCTGCACAGGATGAGCAGCACCGTGGGTTCGAGTCGCGACGCGATCGTCTCGATCACGGGCACGCCCGTGAAGAGCGAGTTGCCGAGATCGAGGACGGCGAGTCGCGCGAAGTAGCTGCCGAGTTGAACGTGGAACGGGTCGTCGAGGCCGAGCCGCTCGCGCAGACTCTCCAGGGCCTCCTCGGACGCCTCCGGACCGAGGATGAAGACGGCAGGATCGCCTGGCGTGATGTGGACCAGCGCGAAGCTCACCACCCCGACGATGACGAGCGTCGGGATGACGGCGAGCAGTCTGCGGACGATGTAGCTGGTCATCCGTCGGGCCGCTTCCTTCTACCCCGGTTCGGCAGCGGGGTGGTCGAGGCGTTGGTGGCGCCTCTCCCGGAGGGATGTCGCCCCGGGAGAGGCGGTGCGTTCACGGTCGACGCAGCGTCAGTTGAGCCAGGTGTTGAGCCAATAGCGCTGGGCGACCTCGAACCAGGTGCCGCTATTGCGGGTGGACTCGATGTTGAAGTCGGCCAGGTTGCCCAGCTTGATCATCGGCGTGTAGTCGTAGAAGTGCGCCTGGAGCTGCTCCCACAGCTCGAAGCGAGCGTCGAAGTCGTCTTCGAGGTGGAG
>JBJHBB010000189.1:0-1368 GCA_050485265.1 Rhodothermales bacterium
GGCGAAGGCGTCCTCGAGCTCGGCCTGCATCGTGCCGTCCGGGCTGAAGGCGAGCCCCAACAGTCCGCGCTCGCGCTCAGTGGTGGTTTCGCCGCCGATGTCGAGGAGCGTGCCGGTGCCGGTCTCAGATGGCCCGACTACGACGACGCGCCCCAGAATCTGGGCATTCTCTTCGAAGCGGAAAACGTCTCTTCCCGCATGCAGGTTGATGCTGATCGGTCGGCAGGCCACGCCGAGTTCAAACTGCTTCTCGAGGCTATGCAAGTGCTCCTCAGGCGTGAGGCCCTGGGTAAGAATCTGCCCGACGAGCGACAGTCCGAAATGCTCATGCATCGCCGCGATCTCGTCGGGGGGTAGGGATTCCGTATCCAGGAAGATTTCTGTGGCGTCAAACCCATCGGCTTTCGCCCGCTCAAGGAATGGCTCGAGCGGGTCATGCCACATCTCCCACTTTGACTTCACGAAGACGAGCTCCATTGTGTCCTCAGCGGGCGCGTTCTGGCAACCTTCCCCACTCCTCCAGGAGGCCCTGAAGGCGGTGATAGGCCGCCTTCGGTTGGGCATCCTCGCGGATGACGCCTCCGTTCTGGATGAACGTCCGGAAGTCAGCGAAGTCATACCAGTTGACCGCCTCGATGTAGGGCTTGCTGTAGAAGATGGTGTAGAGGATCTCGAGCCAGTCGGCCTGCAGCTCCTCGTCCCACGGGCGGCGCCATTCGAAGAGCGGGCCCTGCATCTGCATGCTCTCGAGGAGGATCTCCTGGCGCGTTGGTCCGGAGGTGGTCCCGATCTCCGTGATGTAGACCGGCTTTCCGAAGGCGGCGAAGCGCTCGACGTGGCGCACGATGTCGACCACCGAGCGTTGAGGGAAGTACATCTGGAGGCCGGTGACTTCGAAGGGAACCTCGGCCTCGACGATGTCGGCCATGAACTTGCGCGGCGAGCGCACTGGCCGGTCTGCGCGGCCGTGTGCCACGTTCCGACCGGGCACGTACGAGCCGTAGGGGCAGCAGTTGTTGATGATCCGCTTCACGCGCGGGTTCACGTCGTGCGTCTTCTCGCAGGCAAATCGCACGACCTCCGTGATCTGCTCCTCCGAGAAATCGTGGACGTTGGCCCAGTCGTGGTATTCGTTTACGACCTCCCACTGAAGGACGCGGTCGCCGTAATGCGACACCAGGTTCTCTACATGGTTGTCGGCATAGGCGAGAACTCCGTCGTACGACTTGGCGGCTAGCCATTCGGGCGTGACGCTCGGATGGAACCAGAGCAGCGGCCGGCCCTGCAGCGTGATGCCTTCCGGGTAGAGCCAGTCGACGATGGTGTCCTTGATCCCCCAGCGGTAGTCGCCCTCGGTGGGCTCGAACG
>JBJHBB010000189.1:1378-5253 GCA_050485265.1 Rhodothermales bacterium
CTCATACCACGTGTCCCAGATGTAATGGGTGATCGTGGCGAAGTTGAAGACATCCTTGAATCGCTCGATGGTCTCCTCGGACTTCGCCCAAATGAATTGACGAGTCTCGCAGCCGAAGGCGAAGTCGCCGGTGCGAGGCGTGGCCAGCACCGCGCGGGCGTGCTCGAACTCGATCTTCTCGCCGGCGAGGAGCGCAAAGCGAAGTGACCGGTTGGCAAGGTCTCCGGCTCGCTCGCCGGAGGCCCGCTCGGACTCCTCGAGTAGTTCTTGTGCCAGTGCGTGCAGGTGCCGCGCCTCAGGAGAGAACGTCGTTCCTGCTCGGCCGTAGCGTTCGACGGCGGATAGGTTGTAGGCCACGTAGCTGCGTGCAAACTCAACGTTGAGGTTGCGCACCCGCTCGCCACGGAGGTCCTCCGCCGTGTAGTGCCGGCCGCCGTTGTCCGCCGTGAGCCAGACGTACCCAAACCCAGGCACGAACCACCGCGCGTTGATATCGAACGGCCTTGCGGCGACGGATGCCGGAACCACGATGCCTTCCTGAGTGACCTCTACCGGCGACTCGAAGGGGTCATGGTGAATGTCTGTCGCATAGGCCCATTGCAGCGAAGGCATGATCGCGTCCGGATAGGGACGGAGGACGAGCGCGTCGTGGGCGCCTCTCTGGGGCCGCGCCCACGACGAGGGTCCGGCGAAGACGGTGGCGGCGGCGCCGAGTGCGCCCGCCTTTAGGAAGTGACGTCGAGATAGCTGGCTCACGGTGGGGTTTGATTCGGTTGTCTGAGAATGGCGGAATGGGTGGTGGCTAGCAGGTCTCGCACGCGCTGCCGCCGGTCGAGCCGAGACCGCTCTGCGGTCGTCCACGTGGCGGTGGCACCGAGTCGCGCGCCGGCCCGATACCCCACCGCCGCTGAAGGTCCTGGAGGCGCAGGTAGCCCTCTTTCAGGCCACCGGCCGGGTCGCGGACGATGCCCCCGCTGGGGATATAGAAGTGGGGGTCAACGAAGTCGAACCAGTGCGCGCCCTCGATCCAGGGCTTGGAGTAGGCGAGCGTGTAGACGCCCTCGATCCAGTCGGCTTGGGTGTCCTCGTCCCAGTGCCGCCGCCAGGCGTAGGGCCCGTCGGGAATGGGGACGGTGTCGAGCTTCACCGAACGCTCGGTAGGACCCCCGGGGGCGCCAACCTCCGACAGGTGCAGGGGGAGATTGAACTCCTCGAACCGCTCGAGCAGGACGATGATGTCCTGCAGGTCGCGCTCGGGGAAGTACATCTGTTGCCCGATGTGGGTGATCGGTACGCCGGCGTCGATCAGGTCGCGCGTGAACTGCCAGGGGGTGCGCTGCGGATAGCGCGCCGGCTGGTTAGGCCAACCCGACCATTGGCCGAGCTGGACGTACTCGGCGTAAGGGCAGCAGTTGTTCACCATCCGGGCGGCGGACGGCCGGACGTCTTCCGCAACGTCGAAGGCGAGCTTGGTGAGCTCGACGATCTGGTCGGGGTTGAGCTCCACGTCGTTGGCCCAGTCGTGAAACTCGTTGACGATCTCCCATCCCCACATCTCGTCCCCGTAGTGGCCGACCGTCGTGCGAACGTGGTGCTCGGTGTATCGCTTGAGTTCGTCGAACGACTTCTCCTTGATCCAATCGGGCGTGACCCAGGTGTGAAACCAGAGGATGGGCCTTCCCCAGACGGGAATGTCGTGCTGCGCCATTCGGCTGACGATCGAATCGCGATACTCGAAGTTGTAGGCGCCCTCGGTCCGCTCAAAGTCTCCGATCACTCCGTCGTGGGTCCAGACATATGTCAGTGCCGCGAAGTTGAACACTTCGGTGAACAGGTCCATGAAGACCTCCGGCGTGCGCATCTGGTAGAAGGCACGTGCGTCGCAGCCGAGATAGAACTCGGGCCTGGGGGCGCTGCGAGCGATGACGTGATTCGCATGGTCGAGCTCGAGCTTCTCGCCTCCGCGTAGTGCGTACAGGAGGGACGTCTGCGCAAGGGCTCCGCGGCGGCGCTCATCATCCTGAATGCGCGCCGCGTCTTCCAGATAGCCTTCTGACAGGTCGAGGTGCGCCTGAACCTCGCGCGATGGGCGGTAGCCCGCCTCCTCGAATCGCGCCCGCCGCCGCCGATTGCGCGCCACGCGGCTCCGCGCGAGCTCAACGTTGAGGTTCAGCTCCTCGGACCTCCCACTTGCGGGAAGCGAATAGAACTCGCCCGCGTTGTCGGCCGTCATGAAGAGATAGCCGAAGCCCTCCACGTACCACTTCACGTCGATCCCGAAGCGCTCCGTCCCGGCCGCATCCGAGATGGCGACGCCTTCGAGCGAGGCCTCAATGTTGGAGCGAAAGGCGTCGCCGCGAGTGTCGGAGGCGTAGGCCCAGTCGAGCAGATAGGGCCCCCTCCCTCGCTGGACAAAGTGCGGCCGAAAGGTGAGTGTGCCCTGGTCGGTGCGCAGTGGCACGCGGCGCGGGGTGAGAATCATCGGGCCTTGTCGTCTCGAAGAGGCTGCCAGCCCCGGACCTGCGAGCACCAGACCCGCCGCGGCCACGGCTGAGGTCTTGAGAAATGAGCGTCGTCGGTTCATGGCCATATACAAGCGATGATCATGAGTGCCCCCATCGTTGGCGAAGCGCTCCGATGCGGTCGAAGATGGGCTTGCGCTGCCCCTGCGGCCCGCGGATCAGACCGCCGTTGGGAATCCACGCTGCGCCCGGGCCATCCATGAAGTCGTACCAGTTGACAGCCTCGATCCACGGTTTTGCGTAGGCGAGCGTGTATAGGTCTTCCATCCAGTCGGCCTGCAGCTCCTCGTCCCACGGGCGGCGCCATACGTGGGGCTCGGTGGGAATTTCGACGGAGCCATCGATGATTGAGCGCCGGGACGGTCCAGAGGTAGCGCCGGCCTCGGTGATCTGGACGGGGCGGCCAAACGCGGCCATGCGTTCGACGGCCATGATGGAGTCCTGCATCTCCCTGTAGGGGAAGTACATCTGCTGGCCGGTAATGGTGAAGTCCACGCCGGCGTCCACGAGGTCGCGCATGAACTTCCAGGGCGTTCGCTGCGGATACGTTGCGTCGTGGTCAACCCACTTCCGGAGCTGGACGTACTCGGCGAAGGGACAGCAATTGTTGATCAGGCGGTGCACATTCGGTGCTGTGTCGGCAGCCACATCGCAGGCGAGCTTGGTCAACTCAACCGTCTGCTCAGGCGAGAGCATCAGCTCGTTGGCCCAGTCGTGAAGCTTGTTTACGATCTCCCAGCCATACATCCGGTCGCCGTAGTGGCCGACAACCTCACGCGTGTGCCGCTCCATGTATCGTAGCAGGTCGTCGTAGCTGAGGCCGCGAAGCCAGTCGGGCGTTACGGTGGGGTATGTATAGAAAAGCGGTCTTCCTTGGACCGTCACCCCCTCGCGCTCGAGCCGCGCTAGCAGGGCCTCGCGGGTGTCGAAGCGCCGGTCGTCCATCACCGGCTCGAAGTCGGGCAGCGCCGACGACCCCCAAACGAGATAGTGGGTGATCGTGGCGTAGTCAAAGATTTCGGTGAAGTATTCCATCCACGCATCCGGGTTCATCTGGAAGAACCCGCGCGCGTCACAGCCGAAGAAGAAATCCTCCCGGTGGCCACGTCGTTCGATGATCTGCCGCGCAGCCTCGAGCTCGATGGCCTCCCCGGCCCGAAGCGCGTACAGGAGGGCCTGCTGCGCGAAGTGCGCTTTCCGGTCTCCGGCACCGTTCCGGTTCGCATCTTCGAAGTACCCCTCCGACAGATCGATGAGGGCCTGCGCCTCGCGCGAGGGCACGTAGCCGCCGGCTGCATGAGAAGTCTTGCGAACGCGATTTCGGACGACCCTGCTCTTTGCCAACTCGAGACC
>JBJHBB010000190.1:0-5251 GCA_050485265.1 Rhodothermales bacterium
ACCTGGAGGGGTGAGAGTCTCGAGGGGTAGGTGGTTCGCGGCTACTACGAACGCGTCGACGACGACAGGGTGATCGCGGTGAGGGTGCCCGCCACGACGGTATTCGATCACCTGTTTTCGCTTCTTCGGATACTTTCCGCCGGGCTTGTCCTTGCGCTGATCGCGTTCGTCGTTGGCGTGCTCGTGCGGCGCGGATCCGCGTTACGTCCCGCGCGCCAGCGGCTCAGAGACCGCGTGCTGAACCGCTTTCTGATCGTCGGCCTGCTCGCAATCGGGGCTACCGGCGTCATTGGTCGCGAGGTGATCGCGATTCAGAACCGCGAGGCCGTGGAGGAGCGGCTCAAGCGCCAGATCTCGCGCGTGGAGGCACTACTCTACGAGGAGGCCGGGGGCGCTGAGGCCGAGATCCCTCCCCAGAGGATCCTCGACCGCGCGCGGTTGGACCTGGTCGGGCAGCGCCTGGGCCTGGACGTGAACCTCTATCGCGGTGCCGAGCTCGTGGCGTCGAGTCGGAGCCAACTCGTGCGACAGCGCCTGATCGAGCCTCGTTTGCCCATCGAGGTCGTTGAGGCGCTCTTCGTCAATGGGGAGCGATTCGCCTTTGCATCGGAGCGGATCGGCGATTTCCGGTTCACGACGGGTTACGAGGCCATCCCCGGTCCCGATGGCCGGCCGGCGGTCGTGCTGGGTGTGCCCACCCTCCCCGAGCAGTTGGCGATCGAAGCCGATCAGGCGCGGATGACCGCCTATCTATTCGGTGTGCTGCTCATGCTGTTGCTGGTGATCTTCGTAATCGCCACGGTTCTCGCAAATAGGCTCACGCGACCGTTCGTCCGTTTGCGAGCGGGGCTGCGCGCGGTGGGCGCGGGAGAAGCGCCGGCCGAGCCCATTCCGGTCGAGAGCAGGGATGAGGTCGGCGAGGTGATCGAGACCTTCAACGCAGTGTGGGACCAGCTCGAGGAGAGCCGTCGACGGCTCGCGGCGCAGGAGCGCGACCTCGCCTGGAGGGAGATGGCTCGCCAGGTGGCGCACGAGATCAAGAACCCGCTGACCCCCATGCGGCTCTCGGTGCAGCACCTCCGACGTGCGTACGAACGCGCGGGCGAGGAGGCACCGCCGGACGCGCGTTTCGCGGAGTTGCTCGACCAGATATCGGGCACGCTCATCGAACAGATCGACGCCCTCAACCGGATCGCGAGCGAGTTCAGCCGACTCGGCCAGCTTCCGGACCGCCTGCTTGAAGTTTTCGAGCTGAATGAGGTCCTCAGCCAGGCGGCCGCCCTCGTTGGCGAGGAACCTCGCGCCGAGATCGTGCTGGACCTCAGCCCTGAGCCGCTCATGGTGCGGGCCGACCGCGAGGAGCTGCGGCGGGTCTACATCAACCTTCTCAAGAACGCGCAGCAGTCGATCCCCGATGGCGAGCACGGACTGATCACGATGGTGTCGGCAGGACGCGTCGGCGTGGGCGGGCCCGACAACGCCAACGCCTGGGCCGAGACGCGCGTGATCGACACGGGCGTGGGCATCCCGGAGGACGTGCAGCAGCGAGTCTTTCAGCCCAACTTCTCCACCAAGACGAGCGGGATGGGCCTCGGCCTGGCGATCGCGCGCAAGACGGTCGTGGATCTCGGCGGGGACATCCGATTCGAGACCGAACCAGGAGTGGGAACGACGTTCATCATCCGCCTGCCGATCGTCCCCGACGAGTCGGTCGGCGGCGACGGGCGACGCTAGATCTCGCGCACGACGCGACAGGGGTTACCTGCGGCTTGAACGCCCTCAGGGAGGCTCTGCAACACCACGCTCCCCGGGGCCACTACCGTCCCGGAGCCTATCGAGACTCCTGGATTGATGACGCTGTGTCCGCCGATCCAGACGCCGTCACCGAGCGTGATCTCTGCCGCCTGCTCGAGCCGCGCCGCGCGCTGATTCGCATCGATCGGTCTCGCAACCGCGTACAGATGCACTCCGGCGTCCAGGCGCACATCATCCCCGATCTTGATGCGCCCGGCATCGACGATTACGCAGTAGGGTCCAATCACGAGGTTGCGGCCCGCCGAGATGTGACGGCCGTACTCAACGTGGATCGGGGTGGAAACCTCGGGATTGTCGCCGACAACCTCGAAGAGGGAGGCCAGAACCCGAAGCCGCTTCATGTGGTTGGAATGGGGAAGCCCCTCCAACTCACGCACGAGTTCCGCGGCACGCTGACGCAGGATCATCAGCTCGGCGTCCGTCGCGTCGTACGGCTGCCCGGACTTCATCAGCGTGATTCCTGAGGGGGCGACTGCCGGCGAGGTCGTCTGCATGTCGTTGATAATCGTTGATCAAATTGCTATCCTCCGTCTGTATCGGCGTTCCAACCCCTGAAGTGAAGCGCGCACTACTGCTACTGCCTCTTTTCCTGGCGATCGCTCCGGCAACCGCCCAGTACGCCCCTACGCAGGGCGCGCCGATAGCCGTGGCGCATGTGTTGGCGGCGACGCCTGTGGTGAGCTCGTTTGCGTTGGATCTCTTCGGGGATGAGCAGGAAAAGCGCGATATCGCGCTTTCGATCTACCCCAATCCAGCCGTCGACGAGGCCACCGTCACGTTCACACTCGAGCGAGCACAGCGGATCACGCTCGATGTGTTTGACGTGCTGGGGCGCCACGTGCTGCAGGACGACCTCGGCGTAATCTCGGCCGGTGCTCACGAGGTACGTCTTGACCTCCGCAGGGTCCCGGTCGGCCTTTACATCATCCGCCTCACGGGTGATGCCGGTGCACGGGCCACCATCCGCGTGACGCGGGCAATGGGCGCCTGACGTACTACGCTTCGGCGGAATAAGAAAGCGGGGATGCGACCGGTCGCATCCCCGCTTTGCATTTTGCTGTGGACCGTGTACCACTCAGGCGTTGGCCTCGATGCGCTCCAGCGCCTCGACGCTCTCGCGGACGTGGTTTGCGGAGTGCTCCATGAGCTTGCGCTCTTCGTCGTTGAGCTCGATCTCGATGATCTCCTCGACGCCGTTGCGGCCGAGCCGGACGGGCACGCCGATGAACATCCCCTCGAGGCCGTACTGCCCGGTGCACCAGGCGGCGGCCGGCAGGACGCGGTTGTTGTTCTTGATGATGGCCTCGGCCATCTCGGCGGCTGCGGCGCCCGGGGCGTACCACGCCGAGGTGCCCATGAGCTTGACGATCTCGCCGCCGCCGCCCTTCGTGCGCTCGACGATGGCGTCGATGCGGTCCTTCGGCAGGAGATCGGTCAGCGGAGTGCCTGCAACCGTGGTGTAGCGGGGAAGGGGGACCATCGTGTCGCCGTGGCCGCCGAGGAGCATCGCCTGGATGTCACGGACCGACACGCCGAGCTCCATGGCAATGAACGCCCGGTAGCGCGCCGTGTCTAAGACACCGGCCATGCCCATTACCCGCTGGCTGGGAAAGCCAGAGGCCATGTACGACACGTAGGTCATCACGTCGAGCGGGTTCGACACGATGATCAAAATCGCATTCGGGCTACCGGCCACAAACTGCTCGGTCACGCTTCGCACGATGGCGGCATTCTTGGCGAGCAGGTCGTCGCGGCTCATGCCGGGCTTGCGGGGGAGGCCGGCGGTGATCACGCAGATGTCGGAGTTTTCGGTCAGCGCGTAGTCGCCGCCGCCCACGAGCCGCGTGTCGAAGCCGTGCACGGGGGCCGCCTGCCAGAGGTCGAGCGCTTTGCCCTCGGCCACGCCCTCCTGGATGTCGACGAGCGCGACCTGCTCGGCCATATCGTTACGCGCGACGCACTCGGCAACGGTAGCGCCCACGTTTCCAGCGCCGATGACAGTAACCTTCATGATTCTCTTGAGATGGTTTGGGGAGACGGGGCGGCCGGTGCGCGTTGGCGGGGCCGATTCAAAATAGATAGCGGGCCGAATGAGCGCCCGGGATGTGCCCAAAGTCCACGTGAAAAGGCCTCGGAAGTGCGCCCTTTACACACCGGTCATGGTGGAGGTCGGCTGCGGGGATAGCTTCCACGAGCTCAAACTTTCGAAGGGAAATGCTCCGTCGTCTCGCCACGCTCGTCGCCGTCATCCTAATAGTAGCACCGAGCGTCTTTGCGCAGTCCGCGCCAGATCGTCCGCGCAGTGTGATCATGATGATTCCGGACGGGTTCGGCCCGGCCTCCCTCACCTTTGCACGCATGGCGAGCGGTGAGGCACTCGCTCTGGACACGTTCCTGACGGGTTCCGTCGGGACCTCTTCGGCCGACAGACACATCACGGACTCAGCGGCTTCCGCCACGGCATACGCGGCCGGCATCAGGACCTACAATGGAGCGATCGCCGTCGACACCGACGGCTTGCCTGTGGGGACGGTGTTGCAAGGCGCGCGCGAGCTTGGCAAGAGCACCGGCCTCGTGACGACGACCGAGATCACCCACGCCACACCGGCTGCGTTTGCCGCACACGTCGAGTCCAGGGCGATGGCGTCCGCGATTGCTTCGCAGTTGATTGACAACCGAGTTGACCTGATGCTCGGGGGAGGGCGGATCTACTTTCTCCCCGAACCGGACGGTCGGCGTGACGACGGTAGAAACCTCCTGGAGGAAGCCGCCGCAGCGGGCTATTCGGTGCTCGTGGACCCTGCCGGCCTGGACGAAGCGCAGTTGCCCGTCCTCGGCCTGTTTGCCGACAGTCACCTCGCCTATGAGATCGACCGTCACCGAACCAACGAGCCCTCGCTGGCCGACCTCACACGCCGAGCGCTGGACCTGCTTGCGGACAACCCGAACGGTTTCTTTCTCATGATCGAGGGAGGACGCATCGACCACGCCGGACATGGCAACGATGCCGCCGGTCACCTGTTTGACATCCTGGCCTACGACGAGGCCGTGCGCGTGGCCCTCGACTTTGCCGCCGAAGATGGGCACACGCTGGTAGTGTCGGCAGCCGATCACGAGACTGGTGGCCTCACCATCGGGCGGGACGGTAGCTACGCGTTCGATCCGGACTACCTGCTCGGTACGAGCGCCAGCGGGGCGTGGATGGCCGAGGAGGCAAGACGACGGGCCGATGGTGCCGCCAGTGCGGTCTCAAGCACGATCCTGGGCGAAGTCGTCGTCGAATACTCTCCAATCGAAGAGCTGACAGAAATGGAGATGGCCATGCTGGAGCAAGCCGCCGCGGCGACGGTCAGCCGAGAGCCCGGTCGCACGATGGCCTACGTCGTCGGGCGTCGAGCGGGCATCGGCTGGACCACGACGGGTCACACCGGCGTCG
>JBJHBB010000191.1:0-5207 GCA_050485265.1 Rhodothermales bacterium
AAGCAGAGCCGTCTGCGCCTCGGTGGCCGCCCAGCAGGCGCGCAGGAACGACGCGAAGGCAGTTGGCGAGTGAGTCTGCCAGAGGCGGTGATCGTCGTTGGCCGGAAGCATCGTTGGGTGTTCGTCGCGTGTTGAATTGGGCCCTCGCTCGGGGAGCGGCCCGGCCTCGGGAGTCACCGCCGCGCCACCGGCGACCTCCTCGAAAACCTCGGCTTCATCGGCGGCGGGCGCGGAGACATCGTCGCTACTCGCCATCACCACGTCATCGTCATCATCGTCGACTTCGGCAGGCGCTTCAGGCGAGGCCACGGGAGCCATCGGCGGCACAGCGGACGAGCGCGGTCGCACCTCGGAGATGCCCAGGTCGCGTAGCTCATCCTCCCTGGTCCGCGACTGGAGGCGTTGCTGCTCTGCACGACGAAGTCGCCGCCGAGAGGCGAGAAAGATGAGCGTGATCAGCGCCAGCAGGAAGAATGCTGCGGCTGCGCCGAGCAACCAGACGTTGTCCATCACCAGACCAAGAGCTGCCGTGACGGCGGCGATCGCAGCTATTAGGAAGCGTGCCATGTGCAAGCGCTGCGGGTGCCGCGGGGAGGGAGAAATGAGGCTCGAATCTACCGGCACCCCCGAGCCACGTCAACCGGCTCTCAAGCCGAATCTCGATTGGAGACGAGCGGCGGATCACGCTCGATACGTTGCGCCAACCGACACGCAGAACATCCGATTCCGACGAGGATTCCAACATAGAAGGCGGTGGCACGGCGACTGACTAGAACTGGGAGAATGACAGACCATCCCCACTTCGTTCAATTTCGATGACCCCGATCCCTCGCCTCGTGCTAACTCTCGTCGCCGTGCTGTCGCTTGCGACCCATGCTCCAGCACAGGATGCCGGCGTGGGCATGACGAAGGTCATCGTGCCCGGTCCGAGCTATCTGGGCGGGCTCGTGGAGTTCGAAATCATTGTAACCAACGAGAGCCGGCAGATCGCTGCAAACGTCACTATTGTCGAGGACCTTCCTGCCGGACTCTCGGTTGTCGACGTGGTGCCCTCCACTGGCGCGTATGACTACGAGCGGGACGAGTGGGTCGTGGGCGACCTGAAGCCGGGTCAGGCGGAGTCGCTCACTGTAAGGACGGTGCGCTGGGTGGACGCCTCGCTCACCAACTGCACGTTTGCGCGGTACCTGAGTCCAGACGGCGAGTCCGTGAGCTCGAGCGCAGCGTGTGCCACCATCGAGCCGGCCATCGTAGCGCCGGGTGAACTGGTGACTGTCCGCACGCGATAGCCGGCGTCAACCGCAGGCGGCTGGTTGCGAAGCGCGATAAACGAACGTAGGCGCGCCAGTCGGCACCGTCCGTGCGTCGGGAGGCATGTCGATGCGAGGAAGCTCGATTGCGGGCGGCGCTCCCTCATCGGGAAGAGGATTCGGTTCCGCCCAGATGTCCCCGCGTGTCGAGCGCATCACTACGTGGTCGCCGGCGCGGCCCAGCACATAGTCCATCGTTAGGGGGATCTTCCCCAGCGGCGTATCGAGGACGTACGAGGGGACGGCGAAGCCGGAGGTGTGGCCGCGGAGCTCGCGCATGATGGCCATGCCGGTCTCGATGGGCGTCCGAAAGTGGGACGTTCCCCCGATTAGTTGCGCCTGGTAGATGTAGTAGGGTCGGACCCGCATCTCCACGAGGCCTTCCATCAGTGCCTTCATCGTGATCGCGTCATCGTTGATTCCGGCCAGCAGCACGGTCTGGTTGCCGACCGGCACGCCGGCGTCCGCGAGCCGGGCGCAGGCCTGTGAGGCCTCAGCAGTCAATTCCTTTGGGTGATTGAAGTGCGTGTTCAACCAGATCGGGTGATGAGCAGCAAGAAGCTCGCACAGTTCGTCCGTGATGCGGAAAGGGTTGACGACCGGCAATCGCGAGCCGATCCGGATGACCTCGATGTGCGGAATCGCGCGCAGTTTCTCCAGCAGCCATCCGAGGTTGGCCTCGTTGAACACCAGCGGATCGCCTCCGGTCAGCAGCACGTCCCTGATCTCCTGATGGGCCGCCAGGTAATCGATCGCCTCCTGCAGCTCATCCTTACGCATCATGAAATCGGCATCGCCAACCATCCGCTTGCGTAGGCAGTAGCGGCAGTAGATGGCGCATTCGGAGGTGACGCAGAATGCGACGCGGTCCCGATAGTTGTGGATGAGGTTTTTCACCGGGCTGTGACCCACCTCATCCAGCGGATCCACGACCCCAACGATGTCGGGCTCCATCTCGGCCATCCTTGGCACTACGTGGCGGCGAACCGGGCAGTCGGCATCGTGCCGATCCATCAGGCTTGCGTAATACGGGGTGATGGTCCAGCGGAACACCTCGCTCGTGGCTTCCAGTGCAGCCAGCTCATCTTCCGTCGGATCGACGTACGCCCGCAGGTCGTCGGCATTACGGAGCCGATGGCGCATCTGCCAGCGCCAGTCGGCCCATTGCAGGGGGCGAGGTGAAGGAATCGTCGTCATCGCCGCCTGAACTGTTCGAGGGTCTCCCGGTCGGTCGCGGTCTCGAACGATTCACCGCACCTTCCGCACCTGAAGACGATGCGCTTGGGCCGCGCCGACGAACCCTGGAAGAGCAGCGTCCAGGCGGTGATGCCATAACTCATCTTCGCACGCACCCAGTGGTGATAACGGTCGTGCCCGCAGCGGCAGGTGGGGATGTGCTGACCTGGGTTCATTCGTCCCCAACGCACGCACCCGACGGACGTTCAGGGAGGGGTCGTGAAAGATTCTGTTCCGGAGTTCTCGTCAGGAATGGACACCTGCGAACTGATCGAAGATGCGTTCTCACTGGGACCTGCGCACCACCCGTCTTAGAGCCTCCCCTAGGACGACGGCCAGAAAGTCCGGGTAGGACGTCCCCGCCAACTCCGCGATGATCGCAAACGTCCCGTCGGGCGCAAATGTGGGCAGGGGATTGATCTCGATGAACCAGGGCTCGTTCTCGGGGTCCACGCGGAAGTCGAGGCGCGCGAAATCCTTCACCTCAAGCTTGCGAAAGATGCGTAGCGAGAGGTCCTTGAGGCGGACTTCGAGCTGAGAATCGATCGAGCCGATCAGGTCGTACTCGAAGGGGGCTTCGGGCCGCTCGTATCGTTCGAGAGCGTGGAGGCCGATGCCCGAGTGCCGCTCCGTGGCGCGCTGGAGGACGGGCAGCGCCAGCGGGGAATCGCTGCCCACGACTGCCACGGTGAACTCGCCACCGTTGATGAAACGCTCGACGATCACGTCCTGCTCGTAGAGGCGCGTCTGGCGCTCCACCTCCGCGCGGAGGTCTCCGGCCGTGTCGCAGCGGCTGCTCACCGCGATACCCTTGGCGGTACCCTCGTAGCGCGGCTTAACGATTACCGGAAATTGGGGTAGGTTGGCATCCTCCACCTCATCGGCACTGGGGAAGACACGGTACT
Source organism: Rhodothermales bacterium (assembly GCA_050485265.1). GTDB lineage: Bacteria > Bacteroidota > Rhodothermia > Rhodothermales > JANQRZ01 > JBJHBB01. The sequence goes on from JBJHBB010000191.1 coordinate 3,452, forward strand.
CAGGCGTGGCGACACCGACGGTCTTGGCCAGATCTTTCGTCCATGCCTTGTCGAGGCTGAGCGACAGAGTGAGTGCGTCCGACCCGACACACGGGATTCCGGCCAGCTCCAGCAACACCGGCGCATGGGCCTCGCGGTTGCGGCTGCCGTAGCTCTCTGCGATGTTGACGGCCGCATCGATCGCCAGCGGGCCGCTTGCCATCATCTCCAGCAGGACCCGCACGTTTCCGATGCGGACCGGTTCGTGGCCCAACGATCTCAGCGCATCCTCCAGCGTAGCGACGGTCTCCTCCGGCTCGTACTCCGCGTCCCAGTCGGGCGGGGCGCCAACGGGGGGCGCGGCATCGCCGAAGCGGTCGTAGACGAGGCCGACGCGGAAGGGTCTGGAGGGCATTTCCTGGGTGGACGAAGCGGCGCGCAATTTATCGCGACACATTCTGCCCACTGCGTCGTTCACGCTGCGTCACGAACCTCACCTCGAAATGAAGCTGCTGCACCTCTCCCACCGGCTGTCGACGCTGGCCGCCGTCTTGACTCTGGTCCTGCTCGGGGCTTGCGCGCCCGCGCCACAGACGACCGTCCCCGCGGACGCCGAGCCAACAGTCGACTCTGATCAGCTGATCAGTGACATACGGACGCTGGCATCGGCCGAGATGGAGGGCCGTCGGATGGGCACTCCCGGCCACGCCCGCGCAGTAGAGTTTATACGTGAGCGCTTTTCCGAGAGCGGACTGCGGCCACTCGGGACTGACTACGATCTGCCGTTCCGCTACACTGCACGAGGCGATACCATCGAGGCCGACGGGCTAAACCTCGCGGGTTACATCCCCGGGTCAATCAGCACTGACCGCTACATCGTGGTGACCGCTCACTACGACCATCTGGGTATCCGCGACGGCGAGATCTACCACGGCGCCGACGACAACGCCTCCGGCACGGCGGCCCTGTTTGCCATCGCTGAGTACTTCAACCAGCACTTTCCCAGGAATCCGTTGATGCTCGTCGCTCTCGACGCGGAGGAGGTCGGCCTGCGTGGCGCCCGCGCTTTCGTGGAGAGCCCGCCCGTTCCGCGCGATCAGATCGTCCTGAACATCAACATGGACATGATCAGCCGCAACGACCAGAATGAGTTGTACGCGGCCGGCACCTTCCATTATCCGTTCCTCACCGAGTATGTGGTCCGGACCGCCTCCCGCGCCCCGATTACGCTCCTGATGGGTCACGATGACCCTGCCCTAGGACCGCGAGAAGACTGGACGATGCTGTCGGACCACGGTGCCTTCCACGAGGCTGGCATTCCATTCATCTACTTCGGAGTCGAGGACCACGACGACTATCACCGGCCCACCGACACGTTCGAGAACATCCATCCGGAGTTTTACGTCGGCGCGGTGACCACGATAATCGACTTCATCAGAGAGGTGGACGCACGTCTCGGCAGTGTCCAGCGAGCCGCCCACGAACACGCTAGCGAATAGGTACTTGGGCGAGTTGGCGGGTATGTCTGTCAAGCCACCGTGAAGTGGCAGCTGTTTGACTCCAGCCTATCGACCGATGCGCCTTCTGCTACTCCTCATCCCGGCCGCCCTTCTTGTGCTCAGCGCTCCGGACGCGAGCGCACAGCTCCCACTCCAAACCGCCGATGCTGTAGTGGAGGTGGGCCAGGGTGAGGTGCCCAGTAACAATGCGGCGATCTTCGATCCGCCTCAGGCCCAGGTGTCCGACTCAACCCTGTTCATCGAACTGGGTCCGGACG
>JBJHBB010000192.1:0-5199 GCA_050485265.1 Rhodothermales bacterium
CGCGGCGCTCAGCGGCGTCTCCGAAGGGGAAGACGCGGAAGTCACGCTGATGAGTCAGCCGCGAGCCGGCGTTCAATTCCACGGTCGATCCGTCCGGCAAACTTGCGGTAACAGTTTCTCCCGGAGCAGCCACGATCGAGGTCGGCTGCATCCAAACGAAGAGTGCGACGATCGCGACTGCTACGGTGGCCGCCGCCGGGGCGAGCCAGCGGATGGTCCGCGACACGGCCGGGCGCACGGAGGCCCGGCGCCGGTGTGGTCGCGATCGGCGTCGCGCAACGCGGTCGGGGGCGATCTCGGCGTGGAGACGCTGCCAGTCGCTCACGCGGTCTGCTTCGCTTACGGTTGAGTCGGGTTGCGCATGTTTCAGGGCAGCCCATACGGCGGCAAGTTCGACGCCATCGTGCTCGGCGTCGAGCGCCTCCCGCAACTCGGGCGGCATGGGTGTCTGAGGGCGGGGAGAGTTCATCCGAGTTCTCTTTGCAGTGTCAAGAAGGCTCCGCGATCAGGTGCGGAGCAAACTGGGCGATGTGCTGACGCAGGTGGCGCAGCGCTTTCACAAGGTGGTTGTTGACGGTTCGTGGGGAGATGCCCATCGCCTCGGCGATCTCGTCGTGGCTGAGGCCGTCAAATCTGCTCATTCGAAGCGCCTCGCGCTGCCGGTCCGGCAACTGATCGATCAGGCGCTGCATGAGGTCCTTCAGTTGCGTGCCGGCCAGCTCGACGTCCGGCGTGGTCGGCGCGGACTGTGTGTCGACGTACTGCTCGGCGAGCAAGTTCGCGCGGTTCTGGTGGTCCCGGGAGTGGTTCAAGGCCAGATTCCTCACCATTCGAAAGAGCAGAGAACGCAACGAGCGGTTCGGATCGAGACGTTGCCTGCCTTCCCAGAGCTTCACGAACGTCTCCTGCACGATATCGCGCGCGACGGCTTCGTCCCGGGTGATCGACGACGCGAACCCGACCAGCGACTCGTGCATCGCGTGGAAAAGGGATTCTAGAGCCCGCGTGTCCGAAGAGCGGATGCTGATGCACCACTCCGTGTATCGGTCCGGCGCCGAGGTATCAGCAGTTGTGCTCACGGCCCGCTTGGTAGCGCTAGAGGTGACGGGTGAGGATGGCTCGTTGTGTACGAATAGCAGCATGGGCATGAGTTTGTGCGCCCTACGGCTGCTTACCCGTATCCGCCTCACGATAACCACTTGCATCCGTCCTGGGAGCAGTCGCATCCGCGGCGCCTGGTTCGTGCCCGTCGCCTAACCGTCCTTGCACCGGACGATGCCACCCATCAAATCGCTCATTGCTGCAGGTTCTTGACGACCAGGCACGTGTGTGGGGGGTGAGTGTGTAGTGCGCTTAAATCGGCCGCGCACCTTAATGAGTTCATCTGCCGGCCGATACTCGTGCCGATCATCCTCCCCACCCGCTATACCCTGAAACAGATGTCCGAAGCTGCGCGACCCCGCGTCCTTGTGCTCGAGGACAACGCCGAAAGCCGTCTGCTCCTCCGCCACCTCTTGAGAAAGGATTTCGACGCGGCCATCGTGTCCGGTGTGGACGATGCTCTCGCCGAGGCGGAGCGCCAGAGTTTTGACGTGGCCTTGCTCGACATCAACCTGGGGGAACGCCGCACCGGAGTCGATGCGCTACGGATCCTTCGGGGGATGCCGCGTTTTGCCGGAACGCCTGCGCTGGCGTGCACGGCCTACGCGCTCCCCGGCGATCGCGAACGCTTCCTCGAGGCGGGTTTCGCGGACTACGTGAGCAAGCCGTTTGTAAAGTCCGACTTGCTGGCGGCACTGGGACGGGCGATCCACATCGCTCAGGCTGCCTGACCGAGCACAACCCGCTCTAGAAATCGCCTCAGCAGCGCATCAGCAACGGGCGTTTCCCGCGCGGACTCGTAGATGGCGTTGAAGATGTCATCGTCTTGCATCTCCGGGTAGAACGAGCGGTAGGCGAGAAGGCGCGAACGCAGCCTCGCGACGTCGATTTCGCTGTGGAATTGTGTGCCGTAAATACGGGTGCCGTCGATGGTGAACGCCTGGATTGGAGCGACATCGCTCACTGCCAGCTCCGTGGCTCCCTCGGGGAGGGTGTGCACGCGGTCGTGATGCCCCATCTGGGCCAGGAATCGAGGCGGAAGGTCGCCGAATAGGGAATCCGAGACCGCTGCCTCGGTGAGGCTCACCTCGTGTGTGCCGATCTCACTTCGCGAGGAATCATGGACGACCTCACCGCCGAAGGCCCGCGCCAGGAACTGGTGGCCCCAGCACGATCCGAATACGGGGAGATCCCGGTCCGCGCAGGTCCGGCACAGGTGTATCAGGTCTTTCGTCCAGTCGTAGGTCTGCGTGACCGAGTAGGCGCCGGCGCCGCCGATCATGACTGCGTCGACGTCGTCCAGCAAGTCCAGCGTGAGTGGCTGCATAATCGGATTCGCGAAGACGAACTGGGCCATCCGAAGACCAGTCCGCTCCCGGAATGCGGCGCGCTCTTCTTCGATGACGGGGTGCCGAGTACGGATCTGGATCAACAGTATCCGCAGTTGGTCGATCGAGTCAGCGCGCGGCATGGGCCTCGACGCCAAACCGAACCACATCCCCGAAATGCTCTCTCATCACGAGATAGAGCCGTCGTAGAGGTAGCCCGACCACATTGTAATAGTCGCCCTCCACGCGATCGATCAGGAGCGCTCCGGCGTCGTCCTGGATTCCGTACCCGCCGGCCTTGTCCATCGGCGAGCCGGACCGTACGTATGACTCGATCTCTGACTCATTCAGAGCGCCGAACGTCACGTCGGTCCGCTCGTGTGCCGAGACGGCTCGACCCGACTCGATGTGCACGAGCCCAATCCCCGAGTACACCGAGTGGGTATTCCCCGACAGACGCCTCAGCATCGTGACCGCCTCATCATGGGAACGAGGCTTTCCGAGAGTCCTGTCGTCGATCACGACTATCGTGTCCGCGCCAAGGACGAGGGCCGCCGGATGGTCATTCGCCACATGACGAGCCTTTTGCAGCGCAAGGTCCTCGACAGTCTCGGCGGGACCCATGGCTTCGTCCACGACCTCGTCGAGGTCGCTCGGCTGCACGGAGAACGTCAGGCCGAGGCGCTTGAGCAACTCTCGCCGCCTGGGCGACCGAGAAGCGAGTACGAGGGGTAGGGACAGCGTGAGCATGGCGGGCGCGGAAGCTACGCCCCGCCACTCACATCGAGATCACCTCGACGGGTTGCCGCGGCCTGCGCCTTTCTTGCCGACGCACGGGGAAGAACAGCAACGCACCGCCGTAGATGAGCGCGAGAATGATCGTAAGAATGCCGCCTGCATTGTAGACGACGTCTCCGCTGGCCGCGTAGGTCGACAGTGCTGCGGACCTCGGCACGTCGAGCACAACCACGCTCTGCTCCATCCACGGCGCGGATGATGCGGTGGATCCGTCTGGAAGGATCATACCGGAGCCGCCATTCACCGAGGCGAGGACGACGGCGCGCCGGTTCTCGATGGCGCGCAACCGAGCAATCGATTCAAACTGGTTGAATGAGTGAGCGAAGCCCCAGGCGCTGTTGTTTGAAAGCGCGGTCAGAAACTCGGCTCCATCGCTGACCATCCCTCGCGCGTGGTGGCCGAAGAAGAGCTCGTAGGAGACCAGCGTGGAGAAGCGTGCGCCAGCGGTGCGGAAGAGCGTGCGGCGCCCACCTATTCCAAACGAATGTCCCACGCCAAGCCGCTGTCCGGGCTCCCAGCCGACCATCGGGACTTGGTCGGCTACGGGGACCATCTGAATCTTGTCGTACTGCTGTGGCATCGGCTGGCCATCAAAGAGCAGCACCGAGTTGTAATACGGCGTCGTGCCCGCGCTCTGCCGCGCCAGGAATGGCTCGACGGTCAGGGCCGGTGCGGTGTCGAAGCGCGTGACGGCGCCCGTCACCAGGGACACATTCCGCCGACTGCTCCACTGCGCGACGCGGTTGTAAAGGGTCTGTTGAAGCCGTCCGTCGGGAAAGACGGGGAGGGAGGTCTCCGGCCAGATCACAACGCGCGGGCGAGCGGATCGGTGGACGGGGTCCTCGTCGGTCAGTTTGAGCCGCTCGTCGGCCAGATCTGCAAGGATCTGGACGCGATCGACACTGGCAATCTCTGACCAGCGCTCAGCGGATAGTACCGGCTGCACGACGGCTACCCGGATCGGCTCGAGGGTCGGCGGCAGTTGCGTCATTCGCCAGGCCTTGTAGCCCATCGGGGCCGCCATCAGCAGAATCAGCCCAAGCGCCCCGGCAAATCGAGGGGTGAGCATTCGCGCGTGGATCGTCGCAAACACCACTGCATTCACTGCGATCACCCACAGGGTCAGTCCACCGACGCCAAAGATGTCCGCGAACTGATTCAGGGAAAGCGCGTCGGCCTGCGTGTGTCCCAGAAGGAGCCACGGCACGGGGGCCGGGCCATGGACGAGGATCAACTCCATCGCCAGCCATGCGGCAGCGAAGGCCAACAGGCCTACGACGAGACCTAGCCTGCGGGCGACGAGGCTCGAGCCAACAACTGGCAGCGCCATGATCGCGGGCAGAGTCAGGATGCCCACTCCCATCATCAGGGCCTTAAGAGTGTCCGGGTGGAAGAACACCCAGAAGCCGGCCATGGCTGCAAAGATCAGGAAGGCCGCGTACGACTCGCGAAAGAGAGCACCCGGCGAGGGCTTCAGGGACCAGCGCGCCAGCATGGGCACGAGCGCCACGAGGGCCAGGGGGTAGGCCGAGATGGGGGGGAAGCTGAGACCAAGAAGCACGCCCGTGAGAACGAACCAGCTAGGCCCGCCAATCCGGTGTACGAAGCGGGTACGGCGTTGAGGCGACGGCGTCACGCGAGTCAGGTCGAGTTGGAGGGTTGTGGCGACTTGGCAGGGGTGCTGGTCGGTTATCGTCCGCCCGTAGTCGCGTCTTAATCGCGGTACGTGATCGTAGACGAGGGCGCTCGCTCTTCGGTGCAGTGTCCACATCGGTTGCCGATGACCGACGGGCAGCCTATTTTCGGCCGCGACTCGGGCTGCTCGCCCGACCCCAGCCACGGACCAGAGGCGTTGATGCCCGTTCTGAGCATCTGCAACCACAAAGGCGGTACTGGAAAGACCACCTCGGCGATCCACCTGGCCGCCGCCTTCGGGCTCAGCGGACGCAAGGTGCTGCTGGTGGACCTGGAC
>JBJHBB010000193.1:0-5174 GCA_050485265.1 Rhodothermales bacterium
TGCTGGTCGGCGAGTTGTCCTGGCCCATCGAGATCACCCTCACCGATCGTCGCTCGATGCGGTTTAGAATGCTCCTCGGCCGGGAGGCCTTGCGCGGCCGGCTGCTCGTGGATCCAGACGCAGTCTGCCTGCTGGGAAGCGTCTCCAAGGCTCGTCGTCTCTATACATAATGCCACTCTCTTGAATCGCTTCGGGGACCGTACGCCGGTCGGCAGCGAAACCACAGCCCCACATCCCCCATCTCCTCTCTACGCGATTGCAGCTCGGAATCCTTACCCGAAATCCTGACCTCTACTCGACGCGCCGGCTGGTTGTGGCGGCGGAGGCTCGTGGTCATGAAGTGCGCCTTCTGGACACGCTGGCGCTGACCATGCATCTGGGCACGGGCGGCCCGGAGCTTCATCTGCATGGCGAGCGCGTCGAAGGGCTCGATGCGGTGATCCCCAGAATCGGTGCGTCGATTACGTTTTACGGTCTCGCCGTCGTGCGCCAGCTCGAGACCATGGGTGTGTACTGTGTCAACGGTAGCGTAGCCATCACCCGTTCGCGGGACAAACTCCGCGCTCATCAGAGCCTCGCCAAGCACGGCCTTGGACTACCGGCGACGGCGTTCGCTCATCACCCCGACGCAGTCGACGACGTCATTCGCATGGTTGGCGGTCCGCCGCTGATCGTCAAGTTGCTCGAAGGGACGCAGGGCGTGGGCGTCGTGCTGTGCGAAACCCGCAAGGCGGCGCAAAGCGTGATCCAGGCGTTCAGGGGGATGAAGGCCTACCTGCTCGTCCAGGAGTTCATCAAGGAGGCGGCCGGCCGCGACGTCCGCTGCCTCGTGGTCGGCGACAAGGTCGTAGCGGCGATGGTTCGACAGGGACCGGACGGTGAGTTCCGGAGCAACCTTCACCGTGGCGGGTCGGCCACGGCCACCAAGATCAGCCCGGCCGAGCGGAAGACGGCGGTACAGGCGGCCAAGGCGCTGGGCCTCCGCGTGGCCGGCGTGGACATTCTGCGCTCTGATCGGGGACCGCTCGTGCTCGAGGTCAACTCATCCCCAGGCCTCGAGGGGATCGAGCGTGCCACCGGTAAAGACATTGCAGACCTCATCGTGGCCTACGTCGAGAAGCACGCGAAACCGGACAAGAAACGCCCCTAGTCCACCTGCCGCAGCACCGCAAGCGGGCTCTGGTCCAGGACGCCTCGGCTTCCGAGAATCCCTACCGCTGCGGTGAGGATCGGCATGAGCACGAGCGCGAGAATCAGCGCTCCGAAGGATGGAGCCAGCGGTGCGTCGAACGCGAATCGGGCCAGCGCAAACGCACCCAGGTACGCTATCGCGGCACCCACAATCACGGCAAGAAATCCGAGGAGCAGATATTCCGCAAGCAGAATCAGGCGGACCTGCGCCTTGCTGGCGCCGATCGTGCGAAGCAAAATGCCCTCTTCGAGTCTTGCCAGGCGTGACACCCGCACGGCGCCTGCCAGCACGATCAGGCCCGTCGCGAACGCGAAAAGGGCCATGAACTGGAGGACAAAGGCCACCCGGTCGACGACGCCCTCCACGAGACCGATCACCAGGCCTACGTCCACCACGGATACGCTCGGGAATGCACGAACGAGCTCTCGTTGAAGCAGAGCGTCGCTCTCGGGTGAGTCAGTTCGGGTTGTGATGATGTTGAATTGCGGGGCCTCCTCCAGGACGCCGCTCGGGAAAACCGCGAAGAAGTTGGGTTGGATGCGCGCCCAATCGACCTCGCGTAGACTTCCGACGACGGTCTCGATCGGTATGCCGCCCACATCCCACGTGATGTGGTCACCGAGTTGTACGCCCAGGTCGTCGGCTATGTCGCTGGAAAGAGAGATCGGTGCAGGCTGATCGGGATCAGCGATCGCCGGAGTGAAAGTGCCGGCAACGACCCGCTCGGTGGGAGAGAGGTGGTCGCGGTACGTGGAGCGGTACTCGCGTCTCAGAGCCCAGTCCTGGTCACGGCCTGGCCCGTCGAGCGCCTCACCTCGATCCATCGCGATCTGTCGGTCGTTCACGGCGCGAATCCGCATGGAGACGACTGGCGCGCGCTCAATCACCGGCGCGCCCTGATCCCTGATCATCTGCTCGACTCGCTCCACCTGGTCGGGCTGAACGTCGAAAAGGATGAGGCCGGGCTGCTCGGCGCCACCCGCGGGCATCATGATGCGGCCGAGAAGCGTGGCCTGAACCAGGAATAGCACCAGCAGTAGGCCGGTCCCCAGTCCGAGGGTCGTAAGCAGCACGCCCGTCTGATTGCCCGGACGATGGAGGTTCGCCATTCCCTGCCGAAGTGTGAACGATGCGCGCCTGGGGACGAGCTTACGTGCCAGTGCCATGACCAAACGCGCGGCACCTGCCAAAACGGCGACCGCCACGCCAAGGCTGACGGGGAACAGCAACGCAGCGATTACGGACCCCGTCTGGAGATAGGCGAACCCGGCCACGCCGACCGCCAGGAGCAAGGCGATCAGCAACGTCCACGACTCGTGGCGCGCTGACTCGCTCGAGGCCGCGTCAGGGCGAATGGCAGCGAGTGGCGGCACACGCCGCACGCGGAGGAGCGGCAGCAAAGCGAAACCGAGAGCGACGGCGATGCCCACGCCGAGACCGATCGCAATCGCTCGCCAGGAAATGCCGTAGGCGACGGCTACCGGCAGAAACGGTCCGAGCACTGCGGGGAGCAGCGACTGCACGGCAAGACCTAGAGCGGCCCCTATCAACGCTGCGATGAGGCCCAGCGCCCCAGCCTGAATGGCGTAAACGCGCAGGAGCAGTCCGGCGGGGGCACCGATGCAGCGAAGAGTAGCGATCGTTTCGGTCTTCTGCCGGATGTAGACAGCAATCGAACTGGCCACGCCAATGCCGCCAAGCAGCAGCGCGACGAATGCCACCAGCGCCAGGAAGCGTCCAAGATCGCCGAGGGAGTCCGTCCATTGCTGCTGAATGCTCGTCGCAGTCCACGAGCGGAAGCCGGCTTGTTGCAATACGCCATTGGACGACTCAATCATCGCCTCGGCCGACGCGCCGGCCGGCAGGCGCATATAGGCGTTCGACTCGATGCGGCTGCCGAGAGCCGTCAACGCGGGGTCGAGGTCGGCCAGGGGCACGTAGACGCGCGGTGCCACGAAAGCAGCCACGTCAGGCTGCCCGGTCGTCGCATCGAGGCTGCCCGCGATTGGATAGGTGCGTTCCCCGATTCGCACCGAGTCACCCACCGGGATGTCGAACTGGAGGAGGAGGGATCGATCAACTAGCGCGGCTCTGTCGTCAACGAATCCATCGGCCGCGTCGACCGGCGTCGTCGACAGCGAGCCATAGAACGGGAAGCCCCCTTCCGTGGCGCGAACCTGGACCAGCCGCGAGTCCCCGGTTGTGGGGAAGAACGCCATCGAGGTGAAGACCATCTGCTGTGCCACCTCCGCATTGTGCGCGGCAGCCAGCGAGTCGATGAGGGCCTGGTCCCGGTCACTGAATACGCGCCGAGCGTACACGTTTACGTCCGCTCCTGCGATTTCGCGCGCCTCCTGCTCGACAGACCGCGCCATCTGGTCGCTGAAGGACTGGATCGCGACGAGAGCCGCCACTCCGAGGGCCATCGCCGACAAGAACAGAAGCAGGCGCCTGCGCGATCGGCGGCTATCCTGCCAGGCGAACTTGACGTCGAACGACATGGTCAGGCAGCGCTCGGGGCAAGGGCAGAATCCTCGACGAGGCGCCCGCCTCGGAGTCTCAGAATCCGATCAGTCCGCCCGGCCAGATCCAGGTCGTGCGTAACGAGCACGAGGGCCGTGCCTGCTTCCTGGTTTAGCCCGAAGAGCAGCTCCTCGATCGACTCTCCGGTTTCGTCGTCCAGGTTTCCGGTCGGTTCGTCGGCGAAGAGGACGCGCGGCCGGTGGATGAACGCCCTAGCGATCGCCACGCGCTGCTGCTCCCCTCCAGAGAGCTGCGACGGATAATGCGTTGTGCGATCGCCGAGGCCAACTCGTGCCAGTATCTCGTCGGCCGCCTTCCCTGATTCCGCCGACGAGGTGCCACCGAGCGAAAGCGGCAGCTCCACGTTCTCGCGCGCCGTGAGTGTGGGGATGAGTCTGAACTGCTGAAACACGAAGCCGACGCTCCTCCTGCGCAGCTCCGCACGCTCATCTTCCCCGAGATCGTTCAGCCGTACGTCGCAGAGGACGACATCGCCCCGACTTGGCCTGTCGAGGCCGGCGCAGAGGCCGAGCAGGGTCGTCTTGCCGCTGCCACTCGGTCCCACGATCGCACACGTGGCGCCGTCCACGAGCTCAAAGGACACGTCGTCCAGGACCGTGAGTGGCCGGCCACCACTGGTGAACGTCTGTGTGAGATTCCTGACTGCGAGGACGGACATGCGAATGGGTCTGGAGGGCGCGCTGCTACGCGGGCTGTGGATCACTGTTGCAACAAGAGTCCATGCACCAAATCAATGGAACCGCCGTCCGGCGAGTCGATTGGTTCAGGGTCAAAACGAACGCTTATGACCGACTTTCGCTTCTTACTGCTAATCGCAGTTTGCATCACATTGGGCTGCTCTCCGAACTCCGAGCCGGCGCCTCCGAACCTGTCGTCTTCCCCGGACGAGCCCCTCGCGGTCGAGCATGCAGGTGACCATGAGAATCCCCTCACTATCTTGTATCTGGGAGACAGTCTCACAGCGGGCTATGGATTGGCTGGAGGCGCAGACGAGGCCTATCCCGCGATTTTGCAGTCAAGGATCGACTCCCTCGGCATTCCGGCACGAACGATCAACGCCGGCGTCTCGGGCGATACCTCGTCCGGCGGACGAGGTCGGATCGGATGGTACCTAGACCGGAATGAAGTCGACATTCTGGTTCTGGCTCTCGGAGCGAACGATGGGCTGCGCGGACTGCCTCCCGCGACTCTGGAGTCGAACCTGCTCGCCATAATCGATGCTACCAGAGAAGCTCATCCCGACTCTCGAATCGTGCTCGCTGGCATGCTTACCCCTGTGAGCATGGGGGGCGACTACTTCCGCGAATTCGAAGAGGTCTTTCCCCGTGTGGCCGCAGCGCGTGAGGTATCGCTCGTCCCGTTTCTGCTTGAGGGCGTGGCCGCCATCCCCGAGATGAATCAAGCCGATGGAATCCATCCAACGCGAGCAGGACAGCAG
>JBJHBB010000194.1:0-5174 GCA_050485265.1 Rhodothermales bacterium
GACTTCACCGGTGAGTTCGGGCGCACCGCCGCGGACTCCCAGGAGGTAGAGGACTTCTTCACCCCGATCACCACCCCTCATCGTCTTGGCGGTCCACATCAGCTCGATGCCTGAGGGCAGCATCGACTGCACTTCCTCGACGCGAATGAGGCGGTTCACGCGCGACGTGTCGCGCTCCATGGCCGCGCCGAAGATGACGCTCTCCCCGGACAGGGGCTGGAGCACTTCGAGAAGCGGATTTCCGGCTCCTTCCGTCTGCTCATCCTGGGCGAGCAGTTCCTCAACTGATGCCACGTCCTGCTCATCGGTGGCCACCGTGTCCTGGAGGGCGACATCCGTGACGGGCGTCGCGTCCTCCTCGGGCTCTGTGCCATCGATCTCCGGGAGTTCGTCCACACCCTCGTCGACGGGGGCGGGCACGGGGTCGGTGACATCCCGTCCCTGGTAGTAGTTGAAGATGGCGTTGCGAGCCGCCGTCAGCTCACCGGGATCGGCCATGAGCCGGAACTCCAGTCGGGCCGTGCCCCGAAGAAGTTCGCGAATGCGCTCCGGATCGTCGATCCCCGGCATCTCGACCACGATGCGGCGAGAGCCCTGGCGCTGGATCGAGGGCTCGGTGACGCCGAAGCGGTCCACGCGCTCTCGAACGATGGAGACGGCACGCTGGACGGCCTCATCGGCTTCGCTACGAAGGAAGCTCGCCACCTCAGAGTTCGTGGAGCGCCGCGTGATCTGATCCCCTGTCATCCGGAAGTACCGCGAGAGCCGAACGTCGGGCTCTATGCGCTCGAACGACGAGATGAACGCGTCTACGAAGTCGTCGCCTGCGTCGGCGCGGCTGCGGGCCTCCGATAGGGCGGCCTCGAAGTTCTCGTCCAGCTCGTGCTCATCGGCGAGGGCACGCACGAGAGCGTCCATTCTGATTTCCAGCGTCACGTGCATCCCGCCCTGGAGGTCGAGACCCAGGCTGAGCGCGCGTTCCTGGAGCCGCTGAATGCGGTCGTAATTGGCTTCCTCGTACCTGACGCGCTCCTCCTCCGGCATCTGGGAGAGGTCCCGCTGCATGAGGTAGTTCTGGAACGTCGGGAAGAGGTACCAAAGCGACAGGCCTAGGAAGGCCAGTGTCACGATGATCTTGAATCCGTTGCCTTGCATGGTGATAGCGTAATGGTGTCGAAGGCGAAGCACACACCACTGCCGGCACTCGTGCGCCTGGGTGTGCGGTAGAGCATTTCGTTGGGGCGATTCCACCTGAGGAAGCACCCGACATCGAGCAGCCTAGGGACCTAGTGGCTGCGCGGCGCTTATAGTTCTGAGCGAGACCGCCTCGCGTGGGGCCATTGCCCACTGCGCAGGCTCACTGAGAGCAGGATCGAGGGTCGCATTCGCGAAAGAGTGAACCTCGCCCCGGAGACCCGGCGATGCCGCGGAGGTGGCACTCGTAGGCGCTGCGGCGATCAGGGCCGGCGACGGCAGTCCGACACTCCGCCACAGCGAGCCGACGAGCAAGTCGAGCATCTCGGCCGGGGAGGCGCCACGCTCCAGCAAGGCGACGAGCGGCGCGCCGTCCGGGTGTGCTTCGAGCGAGCCCCGGAGGACTTCCTCAAAAGTGCCCACCGCGTCGTGCGAGCGCGCCGCGGCTGAAAGCGCCTCGGCAATAGCGGATTCCAGCGGGCCTGCCGCGTGCGTACGTGCGGTATTGGCGGCGGCGACCTCAGGATGAGCCGTCGCCAACGGTGCACTCGCCCATATGCCTAGCCCTGCGATCAGGGCCAGTGCAATAAGGCGCGCTGCAAACGAACGTCGGAAACGGTTCATCGAAAGGGGCTTAGCGCTGGGCTGAGTACCCCCAACGCAGGACCGAAGCTACGGCGTCTATGAAGCTCCCACCAACCCCGCTCCGGGACTTCACGGTCGCTTGTCGCACCCCCGTATCCCGCATTAGAGCCGCTCGGCGCGCACGCCCTCGATAAGTGCGCGCGGTCCCGGCAGAACCGTGACCTCGTCTTCGCGGAACGGGTCAACGACGATCGTCAGCCACTGGTAACTCTCGAACGCACCTTCGCTTCGGCCATAGCGAGCGGCCATGGCCTCGCGGAGTGCCGTGTACGACTCCCTTCCCACCACTACGAATCGCGGCTCCACTCCTTGCTCCTGAAGCTCGCGAACGCGGGCGTCGATCTCATTCAGGATCAACGTCGTGTCTGTTGACGTCTCGGTGATGATCATCCGTTCCGACAGGGAGTATTCTGAGAGCGGTGCGTGCGGGTGGTCGTGGAAGAATAAGAACGCGCATCTCAGCCTTACCCACCATAAGAATCCGTCACCCCGTGCAGCACGACGCTGGAACCCTCACCACAGCCGACGGCCTCACCCTCGCCACGAGGCGTTGGATGCCGCATCAGAATCCCCGAGCGAGCCTCCTCATCCTCCACGGTCTTTCGGAGCATAGCGGACGGTATGCCCACGTGGCAGCACATCTAATGCTCCGAGACGTCGCAGTCTATGCGTACGACCACCGCCACCACGGACGGTCCGATGGCGAGCCGCGGGCCTACTTGGATGACTTTTCCTCGTTGGTCCGTGACTTAGAGCTGGCTCTCGAATGGGTTCAGGCTGACAGCGCCCAGCGGCCTGTCTTCGTGATGGGTCACTCCCTAGGCGGTGCCGTTCTGATGCGACATATCGTCGATCATGGGGCCGGCTCGATTGCCGGGGTCATCCTGTCCGCACCTGCGATACGTTTCCCAGATACGCTATCCCCATTTCTGAAGAAGCTGTCTCCCTTGCTAGATCGGCTAACCCCGCGACTGCCGACCACCAAGAGCGACCGGGCATTTTTGTCGCGCGATCCAAAGGTCTATCGAAACTGGCAGGCTGATCCATTGACCTACAAGCAGGGCCTGCGCGTGCGCACCGGCCGCCAGATCCTGCTGAACTCGGTGGGCGCGCTCAACGACGTGACCGCGTTCACGATGCCACTTCTGATCATCCACGGGTCTGACGATCGTATCGCCGACATTGCCGGGTCTCGAGCGCTCTTCGAGAACGCGCCGTCGGAAGACAAGACGCTCAGGGTATTTGAGGAGGGTTATCACGAGACGCTAAATGATCTCGAGCAGGAAGAAGCACTAAAGGAAATCGCTCTGTGGATTACCGAGCGATGCTAAAGTGACTGGAGGCGGCCACGCGTTGTGACCGCCCCCAGTCGTGCGCTTACGGATGCTGATTCTAGCGGACGAGCATCACCTTCTCTGCGGCCTGGAACGTCTCGCCTGTCACGCGGACAACGTAGATACCGCTCGGCAGCGAGTCGGCAGAGAGGTGGAGTTGCTGCTGAGCACCGCTCTGAATCGCGCCTTCGAACAACACCTGGACGCGCCGTCCTAGCGCGTCGAAGACCTCGGCACGAACTTCCTGCGCGTCGCGAACCTGCAGGTCGAGCGTCGTCGAGACTCCGAAAGGATTCGGGTAGGCAGGCGCAAGCGCGAACGGCTCGGTCAGAGACTCACCCGGACCTTCCACGTCGGTCGTGGGGAGGTAGAACAGAAGCGACCACTGTTGCAGCGAACCGGTATCGCTACCGGCACCGTCGCAGAACCGAAGAGTCCACGTTCCCTCCGGATCCTCACCATCGAAGTCAGAGATGGGATCGGCACCAGCGGTACCAGGCTGGCCGGACTCCGTTTGTCCCTCGTACTTGTACGGCGGCGGCGTCAGGTCGTGCGCGGTTGACGAACCAAATACCCCGCTCGGAGCATCATCATCGAAGAGGGCGTCCAGGTTGTTCGCGCTGGTGCCAAAGCCACCGGTTCCGGGTCGGTCGAGCAGATTGACGACGGTTCCTGTCGGGCTTTCGAGCTGCACGCGAAGGTCCCCGCGCCACGTGTGCTGGATCTGCACACCGACCGTCATGCGATTCCAGACGAACGTCTCGGGAATCGTGATCGCACTGGTCGTCATCGTGGGGCATGCGTTGTCGGGAATGGGGATCGTGGTGTCGTTAGTGAAGACCAGATCCGCTTCCACGAAAACCGGAATGGTGGCGACAACATCGATCGGATCATCGAAAGCCGGGTGGGTGAACGTGCCTGTGTTCGTGATGGCTTCGTTTACGTCCTCATTCACCATTACGATGTAGACAAGCTGCTCCTCGGCCTCCATCGGGAGGTCCACGGTCCAGGACACCGTGTTGCCTGCCTCGGAGGCTTCTCCAGCCGAAGCCTCATCGATCGCAACGAACGTGAGGCCCTCGGGGAGCAGGTTCGAAAAGGACACCGCCGTCAGGTCCTCGTCCGTCATGTTCTTGATCTGGACGGTGATCTCAACCTCATCTCCCGGTACGATGATGGACCCTTCGCCCTGCGCACTCATCGAGGCGAAGATGCCCTCGCCTGCCTCCATACCGTCGATGTACTCGAGGCCCGTGTTGCCCGGATCGAGGTGCGGACCCATCCCCGTGTTCATCGAGTGATAGACGCGGCCGTACCAGTCGGCGAGGTTGTTGGAGCAGGCTGCGTAGCCACCGTGCAGCTGTCCAACGATGCGCTTCTCGGGCGAGTAGAGCGGCGAGCCGGAGCTGCCGGGCTCGGTCGTCCCCAGATCCCAGTCGATCACGTGGATGTGCGTACCCGTCGAGCTGGGCGTCGCCGAGAGGTAGTTCGTGACTTGCGTCGGGTCGTTCTCGAACGAGATGCGCTTCTCCTGAGTGCGCGGGTGGTGAATCGCAACAGCGCTGGCCGTGGCCTGGTTGCGACGATCCCAGCCAGAAAGAAAGACCTGGTACTCAGGGTTGATGTCCGATGTCAGCTCCACCAGCGCCCAGTCAGAGCCGGACCCGCTTCCAAGAAGCGTTGCGCCCGTGTTGAACTGCGTCAGCGACCCGTTGCCGGGTCCTCCGCTTTGACCGACCGGCCTGCATGTCGAGTTCTCGTAGTTCCAGTACACGACCATGCTCGCGGCATTGCCCGCCGACATCCCGCAGTGATTGGCCGTCAGAAACAGCGGGCGACCGTCCTGTGCGGTGTTGTTCACGGCGGCACCGGAGCACACGCGGCTTCCACCACGGCTATACGTAGCCGAGGAGCGGATGATGTCGCGGTAGTTGTCACCTTCGGGGCAGACCACGTCGACGTTGCAGGAGCCGGAACGGCCACCGGACAGGTCGCCGCCCG
>JBJHBB010000195.1:0-5167 GCA_050485265.1 Rhodothermales bacterium
CAGCTTGTCCAGCGAGGCGCGCAGGTCCTCGAAGTCGGCCGTGTCCGTCGGGTAGATCCCCGAGAACACCATCGGCTTTGCCTCACGGAAGCCGGGTACCGGCCGGTCGGCCGGCTTGCGACTGTGGGTGACGGTGTCACCTACGCGCGCATCGCGTACGTCCTTGACGCTGCCGATGAGGTATCCCACCTCTCCGGGCCGCAGCTCCTTTACCTCATGGCGACCCAGCCGCAAAATGCCGATCTCTTCGGCATCGTATCGGCGGTCCGTCCCCATGAACAAGATGGGATCACCCTTCCGAATCGTGCCCTCGAAGACACGCACGTAGGCGACGGCACCGCGATAGGTGTCGAAGGCCGAGTCGAAGATGAGCGCCTTGAGCGGGGCCTCGGGATCGCCCTTGGGCGGGGGGACGCGGTTCACGACCACCTCGAGCAACTCGTCGACACCGGCACCGGTCTTTCCGCTGACGCTCATCACGTCCTCCGGCTCGCCGCCGATCAGGTCCGTGATCGTCTGCGCGATGATCTCGGGCCGGGCGCTCGGGAGGTCGATCTTGTTGAGTACGGGGATGATCTCGAGGTCGGCTGAGAGCGCCAGGTAGAGGTTCGAGATCGTCTGCGCCTCGATGCCCTGCGCCGCATCGACCACCAGAATCGCACCTTCGCACGCCTTCATCGCCCGACTGACCTCATAGGTGAAGTCGACGTGGCCGGGCGTGTCGATCAGGTTCAGGATGTACTCCGTGCCGTCCTTGGCGCGGTAGCTCATCCTGATCGCATGGCTCTTGATGGTGATGCCACGCTCCCGCTCGAGGTCCATCGAGTCGAGCACCTGCGCCTGCATCTCACGCTTGGACAGCGTGCCGGTCCGCTCGAGCATCCTGTCCGCCAGGGTGCTCTTGCCGTGGTCGATGTGCGCGATGATGCAGAAGTTGCGGATGCGCTCCTGCGGGACGCGTTCGGTGCTGAATGGAGTTTGCTCCACGTGGTGTGACTTTTCGAGTCGGTTTGGCTCCTAACGCGCGGCGGGCACGCATGGACGTGCCCGCGGACCGAGTGGGCGTGAAATATAGCGAGGGTGTCGCCTGACCGCCTCAGCGGGACGCTTCGTTCGCGTGCGTTTCCGGGGGATCCTGCGGCCCTCCGCCCTCCGCGACCACGGCTTCGTGGGCGACTGGCTGAGCCTCCGCCTCTTCCCCGCCGGCTCTCGCCTGCTCGAGACGCCGATGGTACGTATGCTGAAGAAGAATCACTGCTGCCACCCCGATCACGATCGCCATGTCGGCGACATTCCAGATCGGAAAGAGCGGAATGAACGTCGGTCCGAACAGCGGGAGATCCACGACGCCCCGCCAGAGGTCGATGTGGATAAAGTCGACCACCTCCCCCCTGAAAAGCGGCGCGTAGTCGAAGATGACGCCGTAGAACGTACGGTCGATCACGTTGCCCATGGCACCACCGATGATCGCGGCCAGGCCCATCCGGTAGCCAAGCGGGGCCGTCCGCACCATCCACAAATAACCGATCAGAGCGATCGTCGCGGCAATCGAGAACAGCGAAAGGAACAGCTTCGGGCCTATCTCCAGGCCGAACGCCATTCCCGGGTTCGTGGTAAAGGTCAGCTTGAAGAGGTCCCCGATGACCGGGATCTGCTGACCGGGCACCATCGTCAGCTTGACCAGCACTTTCGTGCACTGATCCAGGATCAACAGCGCGAGGCTGAACCAGAGAACTCGCATGAGGATGTGATGCGTGGTTCGCGAATCGTGATTGTGCCCGAGCCTGATCTGCGCGATTCTTGGCCGGATCCCTCGCTAGGCTCGGGACGCGCGCATCACGTCTCCGCGGTCACTTCTGCTTTAGCTTGGCCTCGATGGAGATCTCGGTGTGCGGGACGGCCATCAGGCGCTCCTTCTGGATCGGCTTGCCCGTGACCTTGCAGATCCCGTACGTCTTGTTCTCGATACGCTCCAGGGCGCGGTCGAGGTAGCCCACGAACTTCTGCTGCCGCGCGACCATCAGGTAGAGCTTCTCGCGCTCCATGGCGTCGGTACCGGCGTCGGCCATGTGGAAGGAGTAGGCCGAGTCGCCTTCGTGCTCGCGGGAGTCTTCCAACTGCGCCTTCAGGTTGTCGATGTCCTCCATCGCCTCGGTGCGCTTCTTAAGGATCAACTCGCGGAATTCCCCGAGCTCGGCGTCTGAAAACGGAGTACGGCGGTCGGTTGCCTTCTCTTGATCGCTCATGTCAACATGCGGCAAGCTGCCGCGGGCGGTTCGTAAAAGCGGAATGGTCAGACTTCGGCGACGGTGAGCCTGCGGACGGCGATGGTCACGTCGCTGCCGGCGATCTCAAATCCGTCCACGGCCTCGCCCTCGGGCTCCTCGGCGCGATCGAGCGCCTCGGCCAAGGTCTCTGCCCGAATGGTTCGGGCGTGCACCTGCACAGCATCGGCGAGCTCCGTGGAGGCGGCAAAGGTAATACCTATTCGGTCCGATACTTCGAAGCCCGCCTGTTTGCGCAGGTTCTGCACACGATTGACGAACTCACGTGCGAGGCCCTCGCGGCGAAGATCGTCCGTGATGGTGGTGTCCAGTGACACAGTAACTCCCTCTTCTTGGGCGACCAATCGACCGGCCACCCCCTCGCTGACGATGTCGATGTCCCCCGACCCAAACACTACCTCCGTCCCGTCCAGGACAAGGGCGACCTCACCGGACGCCTCATAGGAAGCGATGTCAGCGCTGGTCAATGCTCGAATTGCACTGTTGGCGGCCTTCATCAATGGGCCCAGCCGCTTACCCAGCGCTTTGAAGTTGGGCCGGGCGCTCCGCGCCACCATCTCCGACGTTGCGGGGATGGGGTCCATGCGCTTCACGTTCACCTCCTCGAGCACGATGCTCTCGACCGAACGCAGAATCTCCTCGTCCACCCCTCCTGTGCCGACGACCACGGCGATCGAATCGAGGGGTTGACGCACGTTGATTCCTGCCTCGTTGCGCATCGCAAGCGTCAGCGACGCAACGCGGCGAGCGAGCTCCATCCGCGTCTCCAGCCTGTCGTCGATCGCGCTTCGGACCACGGACGGGAAGTCACAGAGGTGCACCGATGCGGGTCCCCGCTCGCGCTCCCCGATCACCTCGTAGAGCCACTCGCTGTAGAACGGCGCGATGGGCGCCATGAGCCGCGCGACCGTCGCGAGACTCTCGTAGACCGTCTCATACGCTGCACGCTTGTCGCTGTCCGAACCTGCGCCCGCGGCCGGCGACGACTTCCAGAACCGCCGCCGGCTGCGGCGGATGTACCAGTTCGAGAGATCATCGACGAAGGCCTCAACCGCGCGAGCCGCCTGGGTGGGGTGATAGGCTTCGAGAGCAGCATCGACAACGGCAATGGTTGAGTTCAGCTGCGAGATGATCCAGCGATCCAACTCCGAGCGGTCACTCAGGTGCGTTGCATCCTGTTCGTTGTAGACGAACTCGTCGAGGTTCGCGTACGTCGCGAAGAAGCTGTAGGTGTTCGTGACCGTAGCGAACAGCTTGCGCGCCGTCTCCTCGACGGCGCGGTCCGAGTAGCGCAGATTCTCCCACGGTGCGGAGGAGCTCATCATCGTCCAGCGAACGGGATCGGCTCCATGTCTGGCGAGCGCCTCGAACGGGTCGACCGTGTTACCCTTGCTCTTGGACATCTTCTCGCCGTTCTCGTCCAGCACGAGCCCATTCACCACCACGTTCTTGTAGGCGACCGAGTCTTCCACAAGCGCGGCGATGGCGTGCAGCGTATAGAACCAGCCGCGGGTCTGATCCACGCCTTCCGCAATGAAGTCAGCAGGGAAGTTGCGAGCGAAGACGTCCTCGTTCTCGAACGGGTAGTGCCACTGAGCGAACGGCATCGCCCCGGAGTCGAACCACACGTCCAGCAGGTCCGGTACGCGCCTGTACGTCCCTCCATTCGCAGCGGGGAAGGTGATCTCGTCAACGTACGGGCGATGCAGATCAAGCTCGCCGAGCTCCGGATTGATGGCCTCCTGGGGGACGTCTCCGCCGAGCCTCTCGCGCAACTCCGCGATCGAGCCGATCACCACTACGTCCTCCGAATCCTGGTCATTTACCCAGATCGGTAGCGGCGTGCCCCAGAATCGCATTCGGGAGATGGCCCAGTCGACGTTGTTTTCGAGCCACTGTCCAAACCGACCGCTGCCGATCCCCTCCGGTTGCCAGTTGATCGACCGATTGAGCTCTATCATTCGGTCCTTGATGGCCGTCGTCCGGATGAACCAGCTTTCGACGGGATACGACATCAACGGCGTGCCTTTCCGCCAGTCGTGGGGATAGTTGTGCAGATACGTCTCGTGCCTGTAGAGGAGGCCGCGGTCCCGAAGGTCCCTCGTCAGAATTTTGTCGGCGTCCTTGAACCACATGCCCTCGACCAGGGCCACCTTCTCGGTGAAGCGGCCGTCGGGGCCGACGGGGTTGAGCAGCGGTAGCCCCTCCTTCTTGCCCACCTCGAAGTCGTCGGCTCCAAAGGCCGGCGCCATGTGGACGATGCCGGTCCCGTCTTCGGTGGTGACGAAATCAGCCGCAACGACGCGCCACGCGGCGTCCACGTCGGGATCGCCTATGAAGTAATCGAATGGCGGGTGGTAGCGCTTGCCAAGAAGCGCTGAACCCGGCATCTCCTCGACGACGACATACTCGTCCTTCACCAGCCCGAGAAGGTCGCGTGCGAGGATCAGCTCCTCCGAATCATCGGCGGAATCGACGCGGATACGTACGTAGGTAACTCTAGGACTGACGGCCAGGGCCGCGTTCGACGGAAGCGTCCACGGCGTGGTCGTCCAGGCGAGAAAGAAAGTCTGCTCTTCCCCATGTACCGGGAAGCGCACGTAGACGCTCGGGTCCTGAATCTCCTCGTATCCGAGCGAAACTTCATGGCTCGAGAGCACCGTTCCCGAGCCCGGGCTGTACCACTGGATCTTGTGGCCCCGATACAGCAAGCCCTTGTCCGAGATGCGCTTCAGAAGGTTCCAGACCGACTCGATGTAGCGGTTCTCGAAGGTGATGTACGGGTCCGAGAGATCGACCCAGTAGCCCATCTTCCGGGTTAGGTCGTCCCAGAGGTCTTTGTAGCGAAGCACGCTGGACCGGCAGGCCGCATTGTAGCGCGC
>JBJHBB010000196.1:0-5087 GCA_050485265.1 Rhodothermales bacterium
ATTTACGTCCTCGTCTGGCCGTCCGACTACCGTCCGGGTGATGACTCCCCCGGCGTCGAGCGCCCAACCCGTGCCCACCCAGCCCGGAATGCTCTCCGCCTTGAGGCCGCTCGTATGGTAGCGTAGCGTGAGGGGTACCCGCAGCGTCTTGCCCTCAATGACGAGGAGTGGGATTTCTACCTGCGGTGTGCCGGTGTACATCCCGACGGGAATCTCGGCGAACTGGCCCAGGGAGGCCGGTGTCGGTGAGGGTGGCGCGTAGGTGCGCAAAGTGGCAATAGCGGCATCGTCCTGAGCCAGACTCACCGGTGACATCATCGACATGATTAGCACGACAGCCAGAGGAAGAACGCACCAACGAATCATTACACAGGAAGGACGCGGGCACGAGAGGCCCTCGATTGGCGGGATGGGCATGGTGCAGCTAAAATGATTGTCCACGGCGAAAGAAGCTTTGCTATTTCCTTTCGCTTTCCTTTCGTTTTCTTTTCCAGTTGCTTTTGCTACTGCCGGTAACCTTGACATTCTTAAGCAGCCCACTGCACGAAATGGGCGCCCGTACTTGTGTATTGAGGAAGTGAGGGCACTGCCCTCCCGCTGCTCGGTTACGGGAGAAAGGAACGGATAGTATAGGAGCCGCGCGAGGTCGAATCGTTGCGGGTGATATACCGCGACAAATGCGGTTGGCTGTCGGGTCAATCTTTCCGTTTTCCTTCCGACTCCCTTCCGATTTCCTTTCCTATTCCGCACGGATGTAGATGCAGCACATCGACCGCCCTTGCTGCACGGTGGTGTTGGGTGCGGGAATCATTCCCGGATTGAATAGCGCGCCAAGCTTCTCGACCTGAGGATCAGCCGCTCCACGTGCCCGACCGCGCTGGAAGAAAACCGGGATGAATAACGAAGAGAGTCCTCAAGTTGCGGCTCGCATGCGTTCCGATCCTGTGTGCCGCTTCCCTTGCTCCAGAACGCCGTGGGCCCACGACCTGCCGACCGCCAACAACTGCACCCCGACCTGCATCTGCCGGCCGAGCTCGTCGATCGACACGGTCTACGAGTCATCGAGGACGACTCGGGTGGCCTGCGACTTATGGTAGAGGCGATGCCCGACGCAAATGTAGTGGAGGAGCTATCCTTCCTTACCGGCCTCCGTGTGTATGTCAGTGAGCCGAGTCCCGGCGGGCACACGCCATCTGCGAGTGCGACTGGAAGGCCCGCTGCTGGTCCGGTGCGAGTCTCAACGAATAGTGCTGGGAGCGGGGCGTCGATCTCCCTTTCGGCATCGAGCGCCACTCAGTTGGTCAGCGGGTTGCTCGAGCATGCCGCCGCTGTCGGAGCCAGCGACGTTCACATCGAGCCGTTCGAGGACCGGGTTCGGATGCGTTTGCGGCACGACGGCGTTCTTCGCGAGATCGGGGATTTTCCTCTCAGCCAGCGCGATTCGGTCGTAGCACGTATTAAGGTCCTTGCCACGCTCGACATCGCCGAGAAGCGACGCCCTCAGGACGGTCGGCTGCGTTATGAACACAGCGCGCAGCCCATCGATGTGCGAGTATCTGTGCTGCCGACCGAGTACGGCGAAAAGGTTGTGATGCGGTTACTCGACCGGAGCAGCGTAATTCTCGACCTCCAGGAGGTGGGGCTATCGGGATTCGAACACGAAGTATTCCGCAGCGCAATCAGCTCACCCCACGGTATGGTGGTCGTCACGGGGCCTACCGGCAGCGGAAAGACCACGACCCTGTACGCAGCGCTGGCGACGCTTAACACGCCTTCAATCAACATCGTCACTGCGGAGGACCCGGTAGAGTACGACCTGCCTGGCATCAACCAGGTCAGAGTCCGTCCTGACATTGGCTTCGGCTTTGCGGAGGCACTGCGCACGTTCCTTCGACAGGACCCCGACGTAATAATGGTCGGCGAGATTCGGGACTGCGAGACTGCAGAGGTTGCCTTGCGCGCGGCCCTTACTGGGCACCTCGTATTGACAACCCTCCACACAAATGACGCCTCCACGGCCGTAACGCGTCTGGTGGACATGGGCATCGAGCCTTTCCTGGCGGCGGCATCATTGCGTTTGGTGGCCGCTCAGCGTCTGGTACGGAAGGTTTGTTCTTCCTGCGCATCAGCGGCAGTGTCGACGGCCACTGAGACGGCTCGCCTGGGTCTCACTGCGCCGATTGCTTACCAGGCTGGGTCCGGTTGTGATGACTGTTCCGGAACGGGGTATCGAGGTCGGATGGCCCTGTTCGAGGTCCTTCCGGTCTCAGAAGAGATTGCTGAGGCCATCACTACCCGAGACAGCGTGTCGCGGGTTCGTGCCATCGCGAGAGCTGCGGGAGTTGCGAGTCTGCTCGAGTCTGGCCTCCGTGCCGTAGAGACGGGGCACACCACACCGGCCGAGATACTCCGCGCGGCAGCTTGAGGCAAAAAGAATCAAACGAGTTCTCAATGCAAGACAACCGCTTCACATATGACGCTCGCGAAGCAATAAGTGAGGATGAACCGCCAACATGCATCCTTCGACTAAAGCCGAATTTGCACGACAACGAAGCGTTCCTGGCCACGTGCTCTGCGTTTCACCAGGCCTGCGCCTACGTGCACGAACGAGGCAAAAAGGAGGGCACAACCGGGAATGCAAGGTTACACGAGTTGTGCTATCGAGAGATACGGGATCGGTGGACGTTAAATGCGAACCTATCGGTACGCGCCCTCGCGCGCGCCTCTCGGCAACTCAAGACGGTTGGTGAACCGCCCTTCGAGGGCCACGTCGTCGACTACGACACGCGCATTCTCTCCCTGTTTCCAGCTGACCAGACGGTGAGCATCGCCACGGTGCACGGCAGGCGCCAGAATATCATGGCAGAGATCATTCAGGGAGCCTGGAGTAGCACGTTTGTAAAAGCTCGACTTTTTCAAAGCGGATCTGAATTCGGTCTCCTGATCTGGTCTTGTATGCCCGCAACTCATGAGACTGCGCAGAGGATTGCATGATGTTCCGCTCATTAACATTGCTGTTAGTCTATCTGGCCCTCGCTGCCTCTGGGCCGCTCAAGGCACAGCAACGGCCTTCTCCCGGCGTAGACGCCTCTGCGGCGGCCGGCGGGCACGACGCAAGTGAGATCAGGATTGACAGGCGAGCGCTCCCCAGCGGCGCGTATGAGTTGATAGAGACCCTGAGCGTGCGCGGCACCGATCTACGCGACCTTCTGCGCGGAATGGGATCGGAGTATGGTCTCAACCTGATTGTGGACGACGAACTCCGGCAGGCCGTAACGCTTCAACTTTCTGACCTCCCGGTGATTGACGCGCTGGTTTTCCTAGCGGAGGAGTATGGCCTGTCAATGATCCAATCGGGGTCGGTTTTCCGAATCCGCCAAGCGGTGCCTCCTCCTCCCGCGGCGCCGGCGCCCCTGCCAGAGCCTGACGTAGTACTTCATGAGGGACTGCTCTCGGTGGACCTGACTGGGCAGGACGTTCGAGACGTGGTACGAGCTCTTACACTGCACAGCAATGCCAATCTTGTCGTGCGGCCCGGCGTGTCTGGGCCGGTTCACGGTCTGTTGCGCTCTGTGCCCTTCGAGCGTGGACTGCGAGCTTTGATGGAGAACAACGGATTCGTCGTGAGGCTCCGTGACGGGATCTACCAGATCGAGACTGAGCGACGAGTGTCGTCAGACGACAGCGGCTCGACAGGCCGCGGGGGCAATTATTGGGTGAGCGTAACCGAAGGTGGCGTAGCCTTCGACGTCGTTGATGCAGCAATCGGCAGGGTGATTCGGGATATCGCTCAGCAGGCCGAGCTCAGCATCGTGTCGTATCACACGCCGGAGGGCACGATTACGGCCCGCGCGAACGTGCAATCTGTTGATGAGGCGTTTGATCTTCTATTGAGCGGAACGGAGTCCACATATCGCCAGCGTGGTGGTGTGTACGTGATTGGCGACCGAAGCGCAGCAGGAATCGCCACGAGCCGCCTGATTCGACTCGGGCACATTCAGGCAGCTCGCGCCCTGGATATGCTGCCAGAATCTGTTCGATCGCGGGCAACCGTACAACTGGTGGCGGAGCACAACGGGCTCATGGTTACGGGCTCCCGGGACGTGATCGACGAGATCGCGGGAGTTGTAGCCGAGCTGGATCATCCGACGGCCCAGATTCTGATCGAGGCGCTGGTCGTCGATTTCGAGGGATTCAACCTGTTCGAGCTCGGTGTAACATTTGGGCGCGATCGCCAGCGGCCCCAGGACTATGGTGGGGCCTACTACTCCTGGGGGGACGGGCCTGGACAGCGTGACGGCCTTGACCTGCGCGGCAGCGGTACTGATGCGAACGAAGCCCTGCGGCGCGCACGTGAGGCAGGTGAGCGAATCGGCGCCGGCGATCTCGTCCAGTGGATCGGCCGTCTGCCGGACGACTTCTTCTTTCGCATCCATTCCCTCGCGGCCGAGGGCAAAGCCGAGGTACGCTCCCGGCCTCAGATTGCAACGCTCAATGGGCATGAGGCGAGCCTGACGATCGGGACTACGCAGTACTTCATCCTCCGAACTGCCACTCCCATCTCATCTCCATCCGACGTCGTCATTCAGGAGACAGAGCGGTTCGAGAAGATCGAAGCAAACGTCACGCTGCGGGTGCTTCCGTGGGTCAGTGCGAATGGCGAGGTGACGGCCGAGATCAGGCCGGAGTTTTCGACACCCGTGGGCAATTTCGATCCGGGCGTACCGCCAACCATCAATACGCGGGTCATAGAGTCGACGGTGAGGCTGCAGGACGGAGAGACCATCGTACTCGGCGGTTTGATTCAAGAGTCAGAGATCGTTCACCACAATAAAGTGCCGATCCTTGGCGACATCCCGCTTATCGGTCGTCTCTTTCGAAATCGGTCGCACGATACGCGGAAGTCAGAGCTCGTCATCTTTCTGACCCCCCATGTGTTTTACGGCGATCATCGCGATGCGATCAAGTGGCGGGGTATGCACGATCGTCTCGGCGTAGACGCGCCGGTTTTCGAGATACCGAACAGCAGTGCCCCCCGTGGCTGGAGTGGTACTCGAAATGAATCATTACAAGAGCTGTATGGGCCG
>JBJHBB010000197.1:0-5077 GCA_050485265.1 Rhodothermales bacterium
GTCGGCGGAGGACCGTCCTCGAAGACGTGGCCCTGGTGGCCGCCACACCGCGAACAGTGGTACTCGCTGCGGGGATAGAGCAGCTTGTAGTCGACGCTGAAGCCGAGTGCACCGTCGATCGGGCGGGTGAAGCTCGGCCACCCGGTGCCACTGTCGTACTTGTCCTCTGAACGGAACAAGGGTTGGTGACAGGCGGCGCAGACGTACGTCCCGTCGCTGTACTCCGCGTCGAGCGGACTCGAGAACGGTGCTTCCGTCGCGTGCTCAAATAGCACTGCATAACGTTCTGGGGAGAGCACCGAACGCCAATATTCGGCAGCGTCTTGAGCCTGGCTGTCCGCACTCGGGCTCGCGCAGGCCGCCAGTGCGAGCGGCACGACGAAGAGAAGACTGAGGCAGGCGCGACGATCCACGGATTGAGCGTGTTTGATGATGCGCGAACAACGGGCGACGAAGCGTGATCCGTGCGAGCCCGGCTCAACCGCGAGGGGACACGAATCGAAAGGCGCTTCTTTTCACTTCACCTACGAGGCTGATCCATAATGCCTTACGTTGTCGGGCACCTACGCTCGACGTGGCCACCGGCGGTTCCGCGCAGGTCGGTTGATGGCCTTGAGGGGATTCCGTGAATCGTGCCGGTAGCACCGTCACTTTTCTCGTCAAGTCACGTCCGAACAAGCCGTTGCACCAACTGTCCATCGTGCCATGGCCCCCAATCGAAGTTCGACCCAGCCCCTGCCGGCCATCGTGGTCGTCGACGACCATCCTCAGGAGCTTGCGCGTCTTGCGGCGGCTCTCGAGAGACGTTTCGCCGCCGACTACCGGATCCTCCCGTTCGACCATCCCCGCAAAGCACTCGACGCACTCGCGGCGATGCGTGACGCCGACCATGCCGTCGCCCTCATCATCGCCGATCAATGGATGCCCGAGTTCGAGGGCCTGGAAATGCTCACACGGGCGCAGGCCCTGCATCCCCTAGCGCAGCGCGGACTTCTCGTTGAGTGGGGCGACCGCACTGCGAGTCCGGCCATCCTGAACGGGTGCGCGCACGGACACCTCGACAACTACCTCCGAAAGCCGTGGTCTCCGCCCGAGGTATACCTCTACCCTGCCGTCGGCGAGTATCTCTCGAACTGGACGCGAGCGAGTGGCCAGCGCATGGAACTGGTGAAGGTTATCGGCGATGCGCGCTCCGAGCGCGGCTACGAGGTCGAGAATCTGCTTCATCGGACCGGCATTCCCCACGGGTTCTACGACTCGGAGTCACCCGAGGGCGAGTCGTTGGTTGCTCAGGCCAGACTAACAGACCCGAGCTTTCCGGTGATAGTCCTCCTCGACGGACGTGCGCTGGTCGATCCGTCCGACAGCGAGATCGCCGCCGCGCTGGGTGCAGTCGGCACCTCGAAGCGAGCCTGCGACCTCACGATCCTGGGGGCGGGTCCCGCAGGGTTGACGGCCGCGGTGTACGCCGCATCCGAGGGGCTCGAGACGATCGTCGTCGAGCGACACACGATCGGCGGCCAGGCGGCCACCAGCTCGCTGATTCGAAACTATCTGGGCTTCCCGCACGGGATCAGTGGCAGCGAACTCGCGCAGCGCGCTTACGAACAGGCGTGGCTCTTCGGCGCGCGATTCGTCTTTGCGCGACACGCGACGGCACTCGAGGCCGGGGAGGACTGCCTCGTCGTGCAGCTTTCGGACGGCACCGCGATCACGTCGCGCGCTCTGCTTATCGCGACCGGAGCGGACTATCGCCGGATCGGCGTGCCGAGCCTCGAGCGCTTCTCTGGCGCCGGCTTGTACTACATCCCCCCGGCTGATCCCGAATTTTATCGCGACGATGAGGTGACAGTCGTTGGGAGCGGCAACTCTGCCGGACAGTCGGTACTGCATCTGGCTCGGGTCGCGAGAAAGGTGACGCTGATAGCACGCTCGCCCGACCTCGAGGCGCGCATGTCTGAGTACCTCATCCGTGAGATTCAGCGGCAACCGAACATCGAGGTGCTCACGAACACGGAGGTCGTCGAAGGACTGGGGGACGGCCTGTTGGAGGCCGTGGTGCTTCGACATCGCGCGGAGGGCTGGACACGCGAAATGGCCACTCACTCGCTATTTGCTCTGATCGGCGCAGAGCCACGCACCGAGTGGCTCGGCGACATGGTAGCGCGCGATCCGAACGGATTCATCCTCACCGGCCGAGAGGCAGCACCGATTGCCATCCCCACGTTTGGTCGACACCCCTTCCCCCTCGAAAGCACGCTTCCAGGCGTATTCGCGTGTGGGGACATTCGGGCGGGATCGGTAAAGCGGGTTGCTTCGGCCGTCGGCGATGGCGCCACAGCCGTCCGATACGTCCACGAGTATCTGATGGAATCCGCGGCGAGCCGTGATCCCGGCCACCTGCCGACGATGGCGATCCAGGCCTGAGCCGAGCTATTTAAGCCGGATGCTGGCACTTCGGGCATGCGCGGCGAGGCCTTCCACCTCTCCGAGCCATGCCGCGTCCTGCAACGCCTGTCGGGCTTGAAGCGGATTCGAGAGCCGCAACTCGGTTCGGATGCGCAGGAAGTTGAGCACTGAAAGTCCACCCGTGTGGCGCGCCGTACCGCCTGTGGGCAAGACGTGATTGGGACCGATGCCGTAATCGCCGAGCACCTCCCCCGATAGTGATCCAACGAATAGCGCTCCGTAATGCCTGAGCAGCGGTAGCACTGCATCCGGATCCTCGATTTGCACTTCGAGATGCTCGGGAGCCAGCCTGTTGCAGATCTCCGCTGCCTCCGCGACGTCCGCCACGACGAAGACACCACCATTCTCAAGAGCCCGACGCGCGGTTTCCGCCGTTGGGAGTAAGGCCAACTGCCGGACGATCTCGCCATCCACGGAGACGGCAAACTCTTCGGAAGTCGTGACGAGGATCGGGACGGCGTCCTCGTCGTGCTCCGCCTGGGCGAGCAGGTCCGCCGCGACAACTTCCGGCGATGCTGTTTCATCGGCGATGACGGTCAGCTCGGACGGCCCCGCAAGCATGTCGATGCGAACCCATCTGGACACGATGTACTTGGCCGCGGTGACGAAGCGATTGCCGGGTCCTACGATAACATCCGCCGGTGGACACTCTCCTGCGCCAAACGCCAGGGCTGCGATCGCCTGAGCACCGCCTGCGCCCACCAGGCCGTCCGCGCCGGCTACGTGGGCCGCCGCAAGCGTTACAAGGTCCGGGCGTGGCGATGCAACCCACACCTCGGTCGCCCCGGCGACGCGCGCAGTGGTGGCGGTCATCAGCACCGACGAGGGAAGCGGATAGCGACCGCCGGGGGCATAGCATCCCGCACGCTCGACTGGTGCCACTCGCTGGCTCGCCTGACCACCCGCCACACCGACTACCACCTCACCAACCGATCTGAGCTGCGCCCGTGCGAAGGCCGCGATGCGATCGTTGACTCGCGTCAGTCGCTCGAGATCGGGTCCTGGAAGCCGGTTGGCCGCCTCCGCGAGGTCGTCAGGTGTGAAGTAGAGCTTGTGGCCTGGTCCGATGTCACCGAACCGTTCCGCGTGCTCTCTGAGCGCTGGCTCGCCCCGCGCGTGCACGTCCTCCACGATCGATCTCACAGAGTCGAGCGCGCTGGGATCGACGGCGTCACGAACGTAGCGATCCGCTTCCGAGGGGTCGAGTCTTCGTAGTAGCCTCGTCATGCGGCCTTCTCCTCAAGTGGTCTCCGGGTCGCTCGTGCATGGCGACGCCTCAATTCGGCCAGCACCTCGTCGAGGCCGGCCCCGCTATTGGCGAGCGAGACCATGGCGAAGAAGAGAACATCCGCGACTTCGTGAACCACATCGGAAGCGTTCGAGGCATCGATCAACTCCTCGACCTCTTCCCTGAGCTTGGCGTGCAGTAGCTCGGGACGAGTCGCGAGCTTGACGACCCCGGACGCTTCGTCCCCTTCGCGCATTCGAGCGTGGATCACCCGCTCGAGGTCCGCGAGTCCGAACTTCTCGCCGCCCCAGCACGTCCGCGTCCCGAGGTGACAGAATCCTGAGCCGTGCTGTCGAACGGTGAAACGGAGCGCGTCCCTGTCGCAATCCAGTTCAACTCGTAGCAGGTCTTGCGCCGCACCCGAGGTGAGCCCCTTCTCCCACGTTTCCTGTCGAGAGCGGGACCAGTACACTCCACGCCGTCGCCGGACGGCCGTCGCAACCGTTTCGCGCGTGCTCCACGTCAACCCGAGGCTGCGGCCGAATTCGTCGGTGACCACTGTCGGCCAGGTATCACCATCGACTGGCTTGCGCAGGCACCCCGCGATGGCTTCTCCAAGATCGAGAGCACCCGTGTAGAGCGCCATGCCGACCTGAGCGTCCGCTCCGAGCTCGTCGAGACGAGCGATGTCGTCCGGTGAGACGATGCCCCCTGCAGCCGTCACACGCGCCTGGCCCGCTGCCTCCACAACGGCGAACACAGCCTGCTCGTCAAACCCGCCCATCTCACCCTCGCGATCAACCTGGGTGAATAGGAACCCGCTAACGAACGGGGCGAGGCGTCGGACGCGGTCGATGACGCCATCACCCGTGTCGCTCTGCCAGCCATTGACGACCACCTGGCCATGTCGGGCATCTACGGCCGCAATGAGGCGGTCGCGGGGAAGCTGAGCGCAGAAGTCAGGCGTCGCGGCCGTGCCGATGATGATCTTCACCGCTCCCTGGTCGAGCCACCACCTAGCGGTGTCGAGGTCGCGAATTCCTCCGCCGACGCGGCACGGCGCACGGCGAACCATCCGCGCAATGAGTTCTCGATTAGAGCCGACACCCATCGCGGCGTCAAGGTCGATCACTGCCACCTCGCCCGCAACGGAGAAGTCGTCCAGGCGCTCGAGTGGGTCACCACCGTCGAGCACAAATTCGCGGCCCTGACGCAACTGGACGGCGCGTTCGCGTTGGTGATTCCGGAAGAGTTCGACCTGAATGAGGATGGCGAGTTTTCGGCACAAGAAGGCCGCTGGGTGCTGGCCGGTGGCGTGGACACGGCGATCGATTTGCCGCTACGGTTGCGGATGACTGCCACCATGGGCCACTTTATTAT
>JBJHBB010000198.1:0-5070 GCA_050485265.1 Rhodothermales bacterium
CACCAAAGGCGGTGGCAAGAGTGCGATCGTACGAGCTGGGCGTCCCTCCGCGCTGCACATGACCCAGGATGGTGCTACGCACCTCATTGTCCACGTGGGGGCGGAGGGCGTCGGCAAGCACGTCGCACGAACCACCGAGCCGAATCGGGTCGTGGCTCTCTTCGACCCGGCGTTGCACGGACAACTGTCCGTTCTGCGGTTTCGCCCCCTCGGCGATGGCGATGATCGTGAATCGCTGCCCGCGCGCCTGGCGCTGATGACACACGTCAACGATCACCTCCAAGTCGTACTCGAGTTCGGGGATGATGATGATATCGGACCCCGATGCAACACCCGCGTACAGGGCGATCCACCCGGCGTAACGCCCCATGGTTTCGAGGATCATCACGCGGTGATGGCTCTGCGCGGTCGTGTGAAGGCGGTCAATGGCCTCCGTCGCGATACCCACCGCCGTGTCGAATCCGAACGTCCGGTCGGTCCCGACGATGTCGTTATCGATCGTCTTGGGCACCCCGATCATGGGAAGGCCGAGCTCGTTCAGCCGATGGGAAATCGCCATGGTCCCGTCACCACCGATGGCCACGACGGCGTCCAGCCCCAGATCGCGCGTGTAGGCGACCACGTCGGCCGAGACGTCCTTCCCCCCTTCCTTGTAGAAGCTGAACGGGTTCGCCTTGTTGGACGTCCCCAGGATGGTGCCGCCAGCGGTCAATATTCCCGAGACGTCCCGATAGCTGAGAGGGCGCGAGCGTTGCTCGATGAGGCCCAGGAAGCCGTCCTCGAAGCCGATCAGCTCTGCGCCCTCCCGCAGAATGAGGCACTTCGCCACGGCTCTAATGACGGCATTGAGGCCGGGACAGTCGCCGCCGCCGGTGAGGACGCCAATTCGAGGGGCACGCGCCATGGGTCGCGGGGTTGGTTCGGGGATGCCCTATATCCCTGTCAAACCGGCTTTGTTCGGGCCAGTGTCAGGCTTTCTCTGCGAGGGCAGCTCGAGCGATCGTCTTGAGGTGGGCCAGCGCCGCCTCGCGCTCGTCGGGCAATTCACCCCAGAAGACTGCCTCCTTCACCGTGCCCATCGTGGCTCGCTGCTCACGATCCATCTCCCTCACCACGATCTCGAAAAGTTCACCGCGGTCGAGGGCGTCCTCGCGATGCTCCTCCAGGAAAGCGAGCGCCGGCTCGTACTGATTTGGGATGTCGCCTTCGAGAATCGCTTCGCGGATCCACTCCTTCATGATCCCGACCGCCACTCCCTCCCCGATGCCCAGCCGCTCCATGATCTCGTTTCCGTCGATCGGCGGTTGGAAGTTGCGGAGATGGTCCTTCTCCTCGACCTCGGCGAACTTCTCCTCGACGCGGTCGAAGGCCGTGAGGTAGCGCCTCACGCGGTTCGGGTTTTTCGAGGTGATGTCCGCCCGCACCAGCGTCATGAGATCGTCGATGGCATCGCCGGCCTCGAAAAGCAGGCGGCGAACGGCTGAGTCCGTGACCTCCTCATCGACCAGTGCAACGGGCCGATGGTGCAGACGGACCAGCTCCTGGACGTACTTCATCCGATCGTCCAGTGGCAGCTTCAAGCGACGAAACAGGTCGGGGATCATCCGCGATCCCACATCCTCGTGCCCGTGGAACGTCCAGCCGGTGCCCTTTGCGAAACGCTTCGTGCTGGGCTTCCCGATGTCGTGAAGCAGCGCCGCCCAACGCAACCACAGGGCTCGCTCCTGATCCCAATCGGCAGTCGCCTCGGCGGCGTGGTCGACCACCTGGATGGTGTGGAAGAAATTGTCTTTGTGCGACTGTCCGTCGACCGTCTCCACGCCGGCGAGGTCACTTAATTCGGGGAGGAACTGCCGGATGAGCTCCGCCTCGAACAGGATTCGGAGACCCACTGACGGACGATCTGATAGCAGAATCTTGTTGATCTCGTCGGTGATGCGCTCCTGGCTGATGATATCAAGGCGGCGCGCCTGCTCCCGCATGGCCCTCCGCGCCTCGACATCGATCTCGAAACCGAGTTGCGCGGCGAAGCGCGCGGCGCGCAGCATCCGAAGGGGGTCGTCGTCGAAAGTTCGCCGCGGATCGCGGGGCGTACGAAGCCGCTGCCCTACGAGATCGATCATCCCCCCGAACGGGTCAAGGAGGTTGCCGAAGCGGTCGGCATTGAGGGCTCGAGCCAGCGCGTTGATGGTGAAGTCGCGCCGGGCCTGATCGTCTTCGAGCGAGCCCTCCTCCACGTCCGGCTTCCGGGTATCGCGCTGATAGCTCTCCTTGCGTGCGGCCACGAACTCCAGCACGAAGTCCTCGTCCGTATCGGCACCCTCAACGCGATCGGCAGGGATGCGGATACCGGCTGTGCCGAAGTTTTCGTAGACATGCACCTCGACGCCGCCGAGCCGCTTTGCCACGGCCTTCGCCAGGCGAATGCCCGTTCCCTTGCCGACCGTGACGAAGTCCAGGTCGGTGGTGGGACGATCGAGGATGGCATCGCGAACGGCTCCGCCCACGACGAAAGCCTCGATGCCCTTCTTGTCAGCCTCCGCACCTATGGTGCGGAGAAGCTGTTCGTAAGGGAGCGGCAGCGACATTTTCAGGCGGCGATGCCGCCAATCGGTATCTGACCAACAGTCTCTGGAAAACTACTCGCGCGACCCCCACGATGGACGGTGCCCGGCTGCCTGTGACCCTCGATGGGCCGTATTTGCCTCGTCTTGACGCTTCACCCACGCCCGCCTCGAACGGCACAGCCCTTGATGGCGTAACCTGAACTGACAAACTGCGGACGTCTATGCCCTTGATACTACTCTTGAAGCCGGCTCTCTTAGCGCTGGTTTTGCTGGTTTCCCCGCGGGCTGCGGCCCAGGGATTTGAGATTCCCCCGGTCGGCACGGATGAGACCTTCAACGTCGCCACCTGGAACATCGAGCACTTCGGGCTCACCGATCAAGGCCCGACCAACGTGGCACTGCAGTTTGAGAACGTTCTCTCGGTGATGCAGCAGGCGAATGTCCATCTGTGGGCTTTGCAGGAGATGAACGACTCGGACACGTTCTTCGACCTTGTGGAAGCGCTCGGCGAGAACTGGGCCGGCGTCTGGCAGCCCGACCAGACCTCGTTCTCGATCGGTTACGGATACATCTACCGAACCGATGTCGTCGAGCCCACGCTGGTGACGACGATTCTAACCAGCAACGCCTACGACTTCGCCTTCCGGCCCCCGCTACTGATGCGCGCCAACGTGACCATCGGGGATGAGACGCTCACCGGGGCCCGCTTCATCAACCTGCACATGAAGTGCTGCGGCAGCTTCACCGATTGGCAGCAGAGGTCCGCAGCTTCGGAAGTGCTGAAAGCGTACTCGGATAACCTCCTGGCTGCCAACTTCCCCTTGATCATCCTTGGAGACTTCAACGACCGTATTCGCGTCTCGAACTCGTCCGGGCGACCGTCGCCCTTCTCGAACTTCAGGAATGACGAGGACTACCACTTCGGGTCACTCTCGCTCGAGGATGCTGGAGTGAACACTTACTGCGGAAACGCGAGCTGCACCAGCGGATCGACCATCGACCACATTCTGATTGGCTCGACGCTCATTGACGAGTACGAGGAGGATTCGACGGCCCGCTACGACGCACTGCTGACCAACATCCCCCAGTACGTGAACACGACATCGGACCACGTTGCCGTCTACGCTCGCTTCGACTTTTCAAAGCCGTCGACGACGGAGCCAGACGCACAGCCGAAAGCGTTCGGATTGAGCGCCCCGTTCCCCAACCCGTTCCGTGACCAGGCATCGGTGGCCTATTCGCTCACCGAAACCTCGACAGTTCGCGTTGAGGTTTTCGACGCACTCGGCCGGCGTGTCGCACTGGTCGAGGACGGCACCCGCACCGCGGGAAATCACGAGGTGACCTTCTCGGCTTCCGGCCTTACGCCGGGCATGTATCTCGTGAGGTTGAGCGCCTCCGGCCCGTCCGGTGAACAGAGCGCAACCCGACGCGCCATCCGCGTGCCCTGACGACCTCGTGCAGAAGCTCGACGGGCATCGGCCGCTGAGCCGGTGCCCGTTTTTCATGGGACGCTCGCGACAGCCGATCCGGGTTCGGCTATTTTAGACCAGATCTAAACAAGCGGGGATTCCCTTGCGGTGTCGGACAGCATTCCTTGGACTCCTGACCTTTTTGCTCGTGGCCGGCTGCGGCGACGCGTCCGAAGCCGATCGACTTGCGATCTATTCGGGCCGTAGCCAGGCCCTCGTCGACTCATTCGTAGAGCAGTATCGAGACGTGACCGAGCGCGACGTCCGCGTCCGCTATGGCCGAGATGCCGAACTGATGGCCGCGCTCGAGGAGGAGGGCCGGCGCTCGCCCGCGCATCTCTTCTGGGCCAACACAGCAGGCGCGCTCACATCCGCGTCGCAGCGCGGCATGCTCGCCGAGCTTCCGGCCGACCTGCTGGCGGAGCCGGCGGCCTTCGTGCCCTCGGGCGGGCGCTGGGTGCCGCTGTCGGTGCGATTCCGGGTTCTCGCCTACGCTTCTGACCGAATCTCACCCGACGAACTGCCCGCATCGGTCATGGCGCTCCCAGAGATCGACGCGCTTCGCGGCCGAATCGGTTGGACCCCCACCTACTCGTCGTTTCAGGACTTCGTCACCGCGATGCGCGAGGTGCACGGCGACCAGGCCACTCAATCGTGGTTGCGTGACATGACGGGGTTCTCTCCGCGTGCCTATCCGTCGAACGCTCCGATGCTGGAGGCACTCGCTGCGGGCGAGATCGACGTCGCGCTCACCAATCACTACTACATCCTGCGCGTGCGCGACAGCGCCGGGAGCGATGCCGGAATAGGGATTCACCACTTTCAGTCCGGCGACGTGGGCAACCTGGCTCTCGTCACTGGCGCGGGGATAATGGAGACCGTCGAAGATCCCCAGCGTGCTCTCGACTTTTTGCAGTACCTCCTGTCGACGGAGGCGCAATCGCGTATGGCCACACGGGTATTCGAGTATCCGGTGGTGCGAGGCGCCGCCGTGCCCGAGGCAGGGCTCACGTTCGAGCAAGCCCTTGAAC
>JBJHBB010000199.1:0-5066 GCA_050485265.1 Rhodothermales bacterium
CCGGTCAAGGATGCGCCCGCCGGCGTGCGCCGCTTCCAGTTCGAGCTGGACGGCCTGCCGCCCGACACCATGCCGAGCGGAGCCGCGCTGCGGCTGACGGCGGTGGCCGGATCGCGCGCCGTCGAGTGCCACAGCCGGCCGACGATGGGGCCGGCATAATCTATCGGGCAAGCGGTACCGCTCCTTTAGGGGCAGGTTCCGTTAGCGCCATCGCGAGAAGGCAGGCCTAACTGCAATTTCGTCCGATGTGAATCACTCTCCCATAATGGCGAGGTCGGACGCGGTCACGAGCGTCATCGAGGGTTCAAGGGGGATGATTTCAAGTACATTGCGGTCCACGCCCTGCGGAAGGCCTCCACTGGCCAGATCGGCTTCGTTCTCGCTGGGAAACTGACCTACGAGGATGGCATAGTGGTCGCGACCACTCTCCGGCAGTGGCGTCATCGCGGCCCGGAAGCCGGTGTTGTGGAGAGCCAGCATCTGGTTCCTGGCCATTCGTTCACTTCCGGCAATGAGCACCTTCCAGGTGTAGCCGCCTGCCGCCAGGTCGATGTCCGCATCGCCGCGCAGCCCTGCATAGGTCATCTCCACGTCTCCGTTCGTTGCCAACTCTGGAGGCGCATCTTCACCAATCACGGGTTCGTCTTCCGGGTCTATCTCGATCGAGTCCGGCGCCAGGGACTGGATGTAGGCTTCACGCACCTCGGATATCGCGGCACGAAGGTCTGCCGCGCGGTCGGCATAGGCTGACTCTGGAAAGTCCCGCACTATCGAGTCATATGCCAACACGAGCCACGGCTCTGGGAGATCGGCCGGGTCAGGGGGTTCGAAGAGTGGCGTGCCCAGGGTATCTAGCACCACAGGGAGGAGATCGATCTCCGGCATTTTCTCCTCAGGCATTTCCGGCTCGGGCAAGAGCGCATCGCTTCTGAGGGCGTCGAGTGCGGCGGCGTCCCCGAAATCACCGTCTATCACTTCTGGAGATTCCTGCTCAACTCCTTCGGGTTCGGACGGCAACTCGGGCTGCGCTTGCTCGAGGAAATCCGGCTCTGACTGCAGCGATTCCAGCGCAGGGGGCAACTCCCACTCAAGGTCTGGAGCGAGGGAGTCGGGAGCGGCTGCAAGTAGAAGTAGCGTGTCTCCATTCGCCCAGTCCGTGTAGACGAGTGCCGCGGCGAGACGAGCTCGCGCAGCCGCCAGTGACGGACGGAACCGCTCGTCGACCTCCAGCAAGATGCGCAGCGCCTCCTCGTGGCGTCGATCCTGCCACGCACTAAAACCGTCGGCGTACGCGTCGTCTGCGAGTCGCGCCGAGTCCGGCGGGAGCTCTAGCGGAGGCAGGCCGATTCTCTCTCTAGCGGCCACGCTCAGACGAGCTTCATCTTGACGTTCCGCGATGTCCTCATAAATCTGCGCGGCGCGAGCCTCGTCGCCGAGCGCCATGTAGACCTCGGCGAGCGCATAGAGCGCGCGAGGAGCTACCGGCGCGTCTGGGTCCTCTTCGAGCACCTGCTGATAGTACTCGGCAGCCGTCTCGGGTTCGCGCAGAGTGAGGAATAGCACGTTGCCCAACTCATAGCGCGCCGACGCACGTTCGAGTCGCATTTGGAGTCGGGCATCGGTAGTGCGAGGGACGGCACCCACGTCCACCAGCGCGGCCATCATGACGTCGGGGGGCGTGGTCGCGTCGCCGATGGCGAACTCCTGCCGGAAGTCATCGTCCAGCCCCGTGGGGAGGGTGACCGCCGCAGCGCGCCGCCAGTTCGGCACGTGGGGACGGTCGCCCCATCGTCCCTGAAAAGCGATCAAGCTCTCCTGAACGCGGACCGGATTCTGGTACCCGAGGAATCCAGACGCACCGGTGACCGTCGTCTCTCCATCTCCCAGCACACCACCGTTTTGCGCCTGGCCGACGCCGCCGGTCATTCCCCCGAATCCTTGTTGGTCCTCAATCCGCCGGCGCTCACGCTCCTGTCGAAGCAGTTCCTCCTGGCGCTGAGCGGCTATTTGCTCTATTGCGAGCGTGAAAGCCTCGTCATCAAGTGAGCCGAGGTATAGCAAAGAGTCCATCTCGGCCACGCGCCCTCTAATGAGCGCATAACTGCCGAAGTCCTCCGCCTGCCGTTCGACATCCAGAATGGCTTCCCGCGTGCGACGTACCTCCCTCCCCGCCACGACAACGCCGCCGAGCGACGTCGCCGCCGTGTCAAAGTGTGCCGCGGCCCTGGGATAATTGCCCAGATGGTCACGGTACACGGCCCCGAGGTGATAGTGCAGGTGACCTCGCACGCGATCGACCCGCAAGTTCGGATCGTTCTCGTAGAGGAGCCGCCGCATCAGGTCACGGGCCTGCCCGGGCTCACCGGCGTTTGCCAGTGCCCTGGCCCGCGTGAGTTCGACTTCGCCGCGCTGCTGGAAGTACTTGTCGTCGCGGCGCATTCTGTCCAACAACGACAGCGCCGAATCGTGATTCCCCGCGTTGCTCAGGGCGATGGCTCGCTGGAGCTCGGCGGCGTATTCGACCTCAGGTGTCGGGCGCGACTGGAAGCTGCTCTGGAACGCATCGGCAGCCTCGGCATGTCGGCCGGTGGACTCCAGAGCCTGGCCGAGAAGGAAGTGACCGCGCGCAAGCAGCAAGTGGTCGTCGACGGCCGACAGGCCGTTTCGTAATTCGGTGATGGCCTGCTCGAGGTCGCCCTGCCGGACATACGCCTCACCCAGAGCCAGCCTCATCCGGCCTGCCCATCGCGCGTGCACACCGTCACGCCCGAGGCCCTCTCTCAGAGCGCTCGAGGCCGCGGCGTAGTCCGTTGTTCCAACGAGCGCACGCCCGAGCCACAAGTAGGCCTCGTCGACCAGCCGGCCGTGCTCCAGGGAGAGCACTTCGCGGAATTTCTGCGCCGCGGCGTCGTAATTCCCCTGGTAGTGGTACGCCTTGCCGATCAGTAGCAGGGCATCGTCCACCCATCGAGATTCCGGGTGATCGCGCAGCACGTCAGCCGCACGCCGGATCGCACCCTCGAGGTTCTGGTTGCCCGAGCGGCCCTGGGTGGGCTCCACAAAAACGGGCAGGAAGAACGAGCGATCGACTGGTTCATCGGCTCGAAGAATGGCTCTCTCCTCACGCTCGAACGCCTGTCGCGCGTTGTAGAACGTGTTGTAGAACGCCGTGAAGTTGGTGTACCGCTGACCCAGAAGCGCACCGCAGCCGGCGAGCATGGGGAGGACCACCAGGAGGCTGATGGCAACGATAACCTGAAGATGCGGCATTAATTGGGGCAGGCCGATGTGACCGGGCCGAGAGCCTCTTAACGGGCGGGGATGATACAACATTGCCGGTCGCCACCCGGCTCGGTCAGAGTTCGCTCACGTGGACCATGTTGGTCATTCCCTTAGCGGGCAACGGGAGACCTGCAGTGATCACAATCCGGTCCCCTGGCTTCGCAAAGCCACGCTCCGTGAGGACTCTCCGTACCGTGCCCACGCCGTCGTCGGTGTGATACTGGAAGGGAATCCCAATTCCCCGCGTGCCCCACACGAGCGCCAGCTGGCCAACTGCTCGCTGGTTGTCCGTGAACGCGAAGACTGGCATCGGAGGTCGATGCCGAGCGATCGCTCGTGCCGTGCTGCCACTGTGGGTCAGACACGCAATGGCCACGGCACCTACTTCTTCGGCGAGCTGAACGGCCGTGTATGAGATAGCCTGCGTCAGCCTGTCCGCCTCCACCGACGGTGACGGTGCGACCTGCCAACCGCCGAGCATCCGCCGATTGGCCTCTGCGAAACGGATGATCTCTGCCATCACTTCGACGGTCCGAACCGGATACTTCCCGGCTGCCGTTTCCGCGGAGAGCATGACGGCGTCGGAACCGTCCAGCACGGCGTTGGCCACGTCCGACGCTTCGGCGCGCGTGGGTCGCGGGTTCTCGACCATGCTCTCTAGCATCTGAGTGGCCGTGATGACCGGTCGGCCAAGCTCGAGACAGCGCCGGATGATGCGCTTCTGGATGATGGGGACCTCCTGCATCGGCATCTCGATGCCCAGATCTCCGCGCGCCACCATGATGCCGTCCACCCTATCGAGGATGTCATCGAGATGATCGACTGCCTCGGGCTTCTCGATCTTGGCGATGATGCCTACCTGCTTGCCCGACTGTTCCACCCGATCGAGCAGCGCGTCCACGTCGCTGCCCGAGCGAACGAAGGAGAGCGCGATGAAGTCAACATTGTTGGCCAGGCCGAACTCCAGATCCTCGAGATCCTTCCCTGTCAACGACGGCCTGCTGGTGCGGATATGAGGGAGGTTGACTCCCTTTTGCGAGCGCAGCGGACCACCAACAACCACCTCGGTGAGCACCTCACTACCACTGACTTCTC
The DNA here is from genome assembly GCA_050485265.1 of Rhodothermales bacterium. Classification (GTDB taxonomy): domain Bacteria; phylum Bacteroidota; class Rhodothermia; order Rhodothermales; family JANQRZ01; genus JBJHBB01. The sequence goes on from JBJHBB010000199.1 coordinate 4,378, forward strand.
GCACGCGCAACTCGATCAGCCCGTCATCGATCAAAATCCGTCCACCGGGCTCTACGTCGTTGGGTAGATCGTCATATGACACGAAGGCCCGTTGAGAATTGCTCTCCGCGAGCGGTTCCGTCGTGAGGACGAGATCTTTCCCCTTATGAATGAGGACCCCCCCGTTCAATACCGGCCCCAGCCGGATCTTCGGTCCCTGGAGGTCCTGGAGAATGGGGACCATCTTACCGGCCCTCGCACTTTCCTCGCGCACGATCTGCATCCGCTGCCGGTGCTCCTCGTGCGTGCCATGACTGAAATTGAGGCGCGCGACGTCCATCCCCGCGCCGATCAAGCCTCGAACCGCCTCTCGTGACTCGGAGGTGGGTCCGAGTGTGACAACGATCTTCGTGCGACGGTCCATGGAGCGCTGGGTGGGGAAGGCCGAAAATACGCGCCCCCTTCAGCCGTCGCTCCGCGCTGATCCTTAACAGGACGCCGCTACTCCGGGTCTCCGTTCTCGTCGTCGATCTGCCCCTCGGTCCGTACCCAGTCGACTGCGTAGCGCATCAGCTCTGTAGCGTTCTTCAGGTCCAGCTTGCGCTTGATGTTCGCGCGATAGCTCTCGAGCGTCTTAATAGAAAGGTGAAGCTTGGCGGCGATTTCTCGGGTTGAGATTCCCTGCCCGAGCAACTGCAACACTTCCAACT
>JBJHBB010000200.1:0-4666 GCA_050485265.1 Rhodothermales bacterium
GCACCAAAGTCTTGCAGCCCTTGTCGCCCGCGGGGAGCCTTGCGTGGAATCTCCTCCTGGGTGTGGCGCTCTGGGCTCTCGTGGCCGTGGTTGCCGTGAGGAAGCGCGGCGACCTGTCGCGGCTTCCGGTGCCGCCTGACGTTGCGCACGCGTGGTAGTGGTCGCGCATGTACTAGTCCGACAACGCGCCTGCGAGCGCCCGGTCCCGCCCATAGAGATCGGAGCGAAATTGGACGGAGCCATCGGGCGCGACCCAGGCGGTCCAGTAGGCGACGTGGATGGGGACCGGCGCCGCCAGCGGGGCGGCCACCTCGCGACCCCGCGCGATGGCGGCATCGATGCGCCGGGCATCCCAGTCGGTCCCGCGAAGCAGTTCTTCGGCAAGCACCAGGGGCGTCTCGACGCGGATGCATCCGTGACTGAAGGCCCGCGGATGCCTGTCGAAGAGCTCGGGGTTGGCCGTGCCGTGGAGGCGGACGTCGAATCGACTCTCGAACAGGAATTTGACGGGCCCGAGGGGATTGGATGGTCCGGGCGCCTGCCGGATCGTGCCGCCCGGCAGCACCGTCATGTGGTTCCGCACGAGGTAGTCGGGGTCGCGGCGGACGCGCGGCCATATCTCGTTCCGGGCGATGCCGGCGGGCACGTACCAGGCTGGGTTCAGGACGGCGCTCGTGATGCTGCTGCTGAATCCAGGTGTCGGGTTTCCGACGGTCCCCACGATGGCACGAAGCGTCAGGACCGCGCGGCCGTGCTCGACCAGTTCAGCCGTCATGCCGGCGGCGTTGATGTGGACGTGGCGTTCGCCAAGCTCGGCAGGCATCCAACGCCACCGCTCCATGTTCAGCCCGATCTGGCGGATGCGCTCGGCGGCCGTGACGTTCAGGGCACCCCGCGTAGCCGGACCCACGATTCCGTCCACGACGAGGCCAAACCGCGCCTGCGCGTCACGGACGACCCCTTCCAGGCCAGAGTCATACAGAGCACCCTCCCCGCTGGCGCCCATCTCGAAGCCTTCTGCCAGGAGCCGCTGTCTGAGGATGGGCACGACCAGACTGGAGTCACCGGGATGAAGAGACGGTCCATCGGGGATCGTGGGCCAGCCGCCGGCCGCGTCGAGCAGGCGGTATCTGACCAGCGCGACGCGCAGATGGTGATAGGCGGCATGAGCAGGTCGGGCCCTGCGGACGGCTCCCTCCGGCCCGTTCTCTACGGCCGCCAGCAGGGCAGCCGAGGGGTCGAACCTTCGTGGTCGGGCGTCCCAGTCGCGGTAGACGCCAGCGGGGTCCGCTCGGCCCTGCGTCAGGTCGCGGGTGAAGCGCAGGAACGCGGCGGCGAGTGCAGCCTCTCGTGCTTCCAGGCTTCCTCGCAACGCGACGACGTATTCGTCGGGATCCAGCGCTTCGTCGTCGGCGCGTCGAAGGAGGTCCGTGAGCGCCTGGCCGGCTGGCGAGAGTCCGTCGGTATCCGCCCAGACCGCTCGGTGGGCGCGGTCGGAATAGAAGGAGGCGATCGCATGGGCGTCCGGAGGATGAACGGCACCGAGCGCATCGCCGAAGCGTTGCGCATCCAGGGTCGGCTGCGCGAGGGCACCTCCTCCCGGTCCGGAGACCAGGAGGACGCAAAGGCCGAGGCGGGCGAAGATGTTCATCGGCCGGTCGACGGTGGAGTTACGAATGTCGAGAAGAACGGGGGCGCCCGCCAGCCGGGAAGGACGCAGGCCGCTGCAGGGGGAATCTCCACACCGAAACGCGGGGGGCGCCGCGTCCGAATACACAACACCTCTGCTTGCAGGAAGCCTTGTAGGCAAGCGCCTTACGACGTGTCTCGGTAACGGTCTATTTACACCGTCACCCTGCTTTCATAGGCTACGATCATCACCCTCCCCGGAAGTCGATGGAACCGGTCCATCTTCACCTCGCCCTGAGTCACGCACCGTTGTTTCTGGTTGCGGTGGCCGCACTGGCATTCGGCCTCGCCATCTTCTGGAATCGTGAAACGCTCACTCGATTCGGGCTCATACTGGTGATACTGTCGGCACTCGTGGCCGTGCCCATCTTCCTGACCGGTGAGCCGGCCGAGGAGCGCGCCGAGGGCTTGCCGGGCGTGAGCGAGGCCGCCATCGAGCGACATGAGGAGGCCGCCGGGGTGGCTCTCGCTCTCGTTGGCGTTTTGGGAGGGATCGCCGTCATTGGTCTCCTGGTGCTCCGCGGACGCCAGGTGCCGCGAGCGGCGCCAATTGGGGCCGCAGGTCTAGCGCTGGTCGGCGTGCTGGCGATGGGCTATGTGGCGAGTCTAGGTGGCCACATCCGCCACACGGAGATAGCAGGAGACACCCCACGCGACGGTATCGAAGAGCGCTCCGACCGAGCCGCGATCGATCGTCGCTTCCCCGAGGACGACGACGATGATTGAGGACGCGCGATGCTGAAGCTCCTTGCCCTGCGGAAGGCAGATCAGAATCGGGCAATCGTGGATCCCTGGACCCTCGTCCACCTCTCGACCGGACTGGCCTTCGGTCTGATCGACATCCCGCCGCGGCACGCCGTCTTCACCGCCGTGGCGTACGAGCTTGGTGAGCAGCGTTTCGAGCGGCGGGAGTCCGGGCGCGAGTTCTTTCGGACCGCGGGTCCGGAAAGCCTGGTCAATGCTGCCGTGGACGTGGGGGCATTCCTCATCGGCCACTGGCTCGGGCGCCGATGGAACAGTACCTGACCGACGTGGCATCATCGACTGGCGAGCGCCCAGTCCGAGCGTTCTGCCGCGACTGGCTCGACTGGTGATCGCGCTGGAGGACTGCCCGCATGATGCGCGACCCCAGCATCACGAAGACCGACGCCTTCCAGTCCGACTTCCCATTCTGGAGCGGCTCGACAGAGGCCCTCCTCACGGTCCTGGAATCGCGACCGACAGGGCTAACGGGTGCCGACGCTCGCGAGCGCCTGGCCCGAATGGGGCCGAATCAGGTCCAGACGCACACGCAGGCGACCGCACTGAAACTGCTCGCATCGCAGTTCCGCAGCCCGATCATTCTCCTGCTGGCGGGCGCGGCGGCTCTGTCCGTTGCACTGGGCGAGACCACTGACGGGCTCATCATCCTGGGGATCCTGCTCGCCAGCGGGGGGCTCTCGTTCTGGCAGGAGTACCGTGCGGCCGGCGCGGTCAAGGAACTGCTGAGCCTCATCCGGACGCGCGCGACCCTCTTGCGGGACGGGGCAGAAGTGGAAGTGCCCATCGAAGAGGTAGTGCCCGGCGACGTGGCACCCCTCAATCTCGACCCGGCGAACTACGGGATTGCCGGCGAGGGTCTCCACCAGATGGTTGTGCGAGACTTCGAGGGTGCGTCCTTCGAGGTCGGGCCTGCAGGGGCGCAGGTCGACATTCGCTTCGAGGACCTGGAGGGCCGCGAGATCATCATCTTTGTCCGCGAGACGGACACGCGCCCCCGGCGCCCCTTCAACTTGCTGGCCCCGATGGGCGTCGCCGCCTCCGACCCGCCGGCCCTGCCGCTGGTCTACGTCAACGACTTCTACTTCGTCCGCAAGGCAGGCACTGAGTCGCGCATCGAGATCGACGGCCGCATCCACCACACCGATCCCATTCCGCTCGTTCTGGACGGTAGGCGCGTGCACTTCTTGCGGTACTCTGCCGCCCCGTTCATCGTGATGCTCAACCCGCGTACGGTTACTGACGCAGCCATTCTTAACGATGGAGCGACCGAGACCGATGAGATTCGATACGATCTCGCTTCACGTGGAGACAAACGCGAGATTCGAAGGATGGTGCGCACACACGGCCAGCGCGAGGTGGCCATCGATTTCGAGCCCGCTTTTCCCCATTTGCTTGCATTGCGTGAGGACGTAGACGTGAGCGGCCGTTTCCGCATCACCACCCTCCCGCCAGCCGGGACCGTGGCGGGAACGTGGAGGGTCGTCCGCGGCGGTCGGCAGATCGATCTCTAACCAGTTCCGGATGGGGGATGGACGCCGGGTGATGCGCAGGCCATGGCGCGGCAACTGTTCCGCGCGGTCTCGATGTTCAGGACATGGCCCACGACCTATCGCTGGACCGCGACGCTGGAGATCCACGCAGAAGACGGCCCGCTGCCCGATCGGCTCCCGATGACATCGCACTGGGAGCGTCTGAACTGACAATACGCGACGCTCGAGGTGATAGGAGACCGCAATTGAGCGCGCTCAAGGTCGTCCGCGCACATCATTGTATTTTTGGGGCTGGACGGCATCTTGCGACGTGCACTTTCCTCCTGTGATTTGCAATGAGTGAGCGAACCTATGGGCAGGCCGAAATCCACAAGCTGCTGGAGCGTGCAATCGAACTTCAGGCGGAAACGCTCTCTCAACCAGATGAAGTCGGCCTATCGCTGACCGAGTTGCAGGAGGTAGCGCGGTCATCGGGGATCGATCCAGCTTACGTCGCACGCGCAGTCGCAGAAATGGAGGCGAAGGGCGAGGACCTCCCGCGAGCTAGCTCCACCCACGTGTTCGCTGAGCGCGTCGTGGAGGGGAAGTTGACCGACGAGCTATGGGCGGAAGCGGTGGTAGAGCTTCGGCGGCGCCTGGCAGGTGTCGACGACGAGGGTCGTGAGAAACAGGAGCGGGAAGCCAACACGCGCTCCTGGCGCTATGGCGTAGCCGTGGGCAAGCAG
>JBJHBB010000200.1:4676-5065 GCA_050485265.1 Rhodothermales bacterium
GACTCAGGTCTACGTCACCGAACGAGACGGCAGGTTGCACATACGTTTATCGCGTGCCGTGGCCTCGTCTGACTCAGTCATCGGATCAGCCTTTTGGGCCGCCATTGCCACGTTGATCCTGGGCTCGCTAGTAGCTGGACTCGGTGACGACACACCATTCGCCATCCTCTCCTACGTACTCACCTTCATGGTCTCTTTCCCCGCGATATATGTGATCGACCGCCGTTGGCGCGAATCCCAGCATCGGGAACTCGAGCAGACTGCTGATGCATTGGCAGGGCTACTCGCTGCCACCAATGTCGTCGGGGAAGAGGCTCTTGCCCAGGACGGCACGAATGACCTGTTGACTCCTGAACTCCACGCGCCGATCGAGCTCGACAGCATTAAGG
>JBJHBB010000201.1:0-5057 GCA_050485265.1 Rhodothermales bacterium
ATGATATCCAACTCGATGGGAGTGAAATCCTGGGCCTCGTCGCAGAAGATTGCTGGACACTCAACCTTCGCTGCTCGATCCGATTCGAGTACATAGGCCGCGAGATCCTGATCGTCCCAGTAGCCTTGGTCATCGCACAGACGCTTGTACCAGCTACACCAGACTCGGTCGTAGACCTCCTGGTAGGTTCCCTCGGAGACCGATCGACGTCTGCGTGGCAATGCGCTGAACTCTTCCGGGGCAAGTTCATCGTCTTGTCCGCTGCGGATCCCCTTGATGTACGAGCGGAGCGTGTGCCAGGCAACGTCTGGCGAGACCTTTCGTGCCTCGGGTCTCTTGGCGTACTGTTCCGCCCATAGTCGCCGGAAGACGGCATAGTTTACATATCGCTCTGGCGAGAGCCTGGCCTGCACGTCTTGCGAAAGCAACGAATAGAGGAAATCGTGAAAGACTACGAACGATCGCTGAAGTACATCCCGTACGACTGCCGGGTCGTGAGCCCCTTCCAGAAGACGCTCATGGTGGGACATGAGTAGCCCACGTACTGTCTCGCGAGCACGGTCGAGGAGATCGGGGCTGCAGGTCATGTAGAGCGGACGGTGGGTTGCATTCTTGCGCAACGCAAAATCGACGTAGTCGGCTGCGAGATACTGGAGCATCGTCGACTTGCCGCTGCCAGCACGCCCGTTGATGAAAAGCGGATACCCGAGTTCACCAGCAGCACCGGCTCGATGAACGGATTCCAGTAACTCCGCCTCTTCTGGGGAGAGCGCGAGATTGGCCTCCTCGTCCTTCTGGATGGCGAGCCAGGCATCTTGGTCGAGTACCATCAGGAAGGGATAAGATCGCGCCGCTACGCGGGAGAGATCGTGGCGTCCGTCTTTGGTCTTAGCCAGCCGCTCTCGGTGCTCTTGGACCAAGGCCTCGGAGTCGTCCACATGCCTGAGTGGCTCAAGCAACAGAAGCCGATGTAGATCGGGGCGGTAAAGGTAGGCCACTCCCAGCCGGCGGTTCGGTTCCCAGTGCACATGACAGTCGCTGCTCTCTGCAGCCCTTTGGAGTGCCCCAGTATCGAGGTTCTCAAGTAGCTGGTGGTACAGGGCAAGAAAGTCTCGGTTCTCAGGCGCACGCATCTTCTTGACCCACGACTCCGACTCCAGCACCATTAGTTCATCGGAAGGGGCCTCCACTTGGAGCACTTCGTACAGCCAGGCGGCTTCGTCTGGCTCGGGCTGAGGGACTGGAGCGAGCGGCTGAGCCGCCGTCAACTGTTCATGCATGCTTCGGAGTTCCGCCTCCGAGTAGGGTTGGAACTGCCTGGTTAGATGCTCCGTGTTCTCCTTCCAGCCATCAAGGAAACTCTCGTACTCATTGCTGCCACGAGACATCACACGAAGAAAGAGGATCAACTCGTCGCTGCCGACTGGTGCTCTGATGGCGATGAGGCGGTAGCTCCGACCAAGGCCTTTTTTGAGAAAGTGCGTCGGGAGAAAGGCATCGAATCCAACCAGGCTCTGGCACTCTTCGACCTTCATTTTGAGGTTCTCAACCAGTTCGGACTGCTCGTGCAGGGCAGCATCCGACGCGCACTTATCCGAAATGACTACATAGAAGGCCATCGCCAAGCTCCTCACACCGAAACTTGCGGGTATAGACTCATGGCTGGCGCACCACGATCACTGGCGGACCATCGCGGAGGAAGGGATCATCCAGAACCCACAAATGAATACGAACCGTGGGCTCGGGTCAAAGGATTTCTCGTACGCGCGTCATCCACTCATCCACTCATCCGCGACCAGCCAGTCCCGCCCGTCTTCACCACGTCACACCGCCGTGATGGTCGCCCCGCAGCCGGTCCGGCGAAGACCTTCGGGTCAGACCAGCATGTCGGTGACCCCGTGGCCGGTGAACGGGGGGCGTGCTGGTCGCCGCAGCAGGCAACCTGATCTCGCGGAGATGATCGAGCCGCCGCGTCGGTTGGGCCACCGAGCACAGGGCTGCCCCATGGCCCGCAGCGTGTGAGGCCCATGACGCCTGGCGTCATTGATCGACTAGTACTGGCCACCGGAGGTCCCCTCTACTAAGTCCAACACGAGCAGGACCAACTCAAACGGCGATCTCCTCCAGAGTCCGTCTCACGACGGCGCCTTTCTTGCCCTGGATCTCGCCGGCCGGGATGGTCGGCGATCGGCTCGAATTCGATGGGGGCCTCGCTTGCTGCCGTCGTCAGCCGGGTCTCCGCCGGGATGGGCACATCACGGGGACGACCTGCAGCGTGAGTACCTTGTCCGCGCTCGCGGCCAGGCTCCACAACTCGTAGTCGATGAGCATGGCTTGATCGCCGTAGGCAGGAAGGCCTCGGCAGGCACAGTCGATGTAGTCGTGGAGCCCATCGGCGACGAAGGCGAGCAGTTCGATAAGGACGATCCCGAACCGTCGATGACGACCGCGCCCTGGAGTTCGACCCGGACCATGCCGGAGCCTACAAAAATCGCGGACTTGGGCGGCAGTCCCAAGGGGACTTGGAGGGGCGATCGCGGACTACGACGCGTCGATTCAACCCGCGGCTCTGGCAGGCGTGGGCGATGCGCGGACAGGCTTTGGGCGGACTAAACCGCTGCGCGGCCGCTGCGCCGGGCCAATGGTACGTGGTACCCATTAAACTCGAGTCGGCGTCGTGGGTGTTTCGAGGGGCCAGCATGTATGGTGGCCCGTCGCCCACGCATTCCACCCGCCCTCGGTGGCGACGGCTCCAGGCGATCACGTCCTCACTCAAGAACGCGTTCGTGATCGTCAATGACGAGATCGCCGTGATCACGAAACCCGAGGGTGACGCTCCACGTCCATTGTGTGCGCCGACGTCGTGTAGGTCCGAGCAACCGCGTCTACACCGACCCGGCGTGCGCCCTGCCGGCGGACTCTAGCACCATCGTTCGTACGCCAACTCGGCCTTGGTTTCTACCGAACGCTGGGGGCCCCGTCATGGCGAATCCGGTGACGTTCAACGTCTACCTCGGCGCCATCAAGGCCAACTCCGCCAGCGCGTTCTTCCCGTCGTTCCCCGCTCCGGGCACGACCATTTCGCTGCAAGCCGGTCCGTTGCCGATGATTCTCTCGATGACCGTCATCAACGCGACCGCCGTGGATGCCCCAGAACTCGTGCGCCGCCGCGTCCCGCTCTAAGCAACTTATGCCACGCCGAGTCGCGCTGCAGATCACCTGCGCGACCTCCGTGGCAAGGGCTTGGCCGTGCCCCTTTTCAAAGGCACGGCAACTGCGCAGGCGCGCTCGGCGTCAAGAAGCCGGGCAGCGAGCAGGCCGCCGGCGGGGACGACCAGGAGAGTCGTAGCCGCAGTGCCGATCGCATAGGCGGGGTGCCGGCGGACCAGTTTCACAACGGGGGCGCGGAAACCGTCGCGGTGCTGGCGGTCGGTGAGGAAGGCACGGACCCCGTCGGCCGAAACCTCGGCGAATTGGCAGCGGCGGAGGGGCCAGAAAAGTCGCCCGGCGGACGATCGACTCGATCTCCGGCGGGGTCTCTACCAAGAGACGCAGGCGACGACGGGCGACGTCCTACGGTTTCTCGACGCGGGTGGCAAGGACCAGCTTCACCAGGTCCAGCATGGTCCCCGCTTGCGGGTCTGGTAGTCGGTGCACGAGAGCAGCGCGTGAAAGACGAGGCCTGGTCGATCACGCCGACCTCGCCTCGCGCCTGTTCGGGGGCCATGCTGGCCGGGGGTCCCCGCGACGGCGCCGTCCCGCGTCTTGAGGCTCACGTCATCGAAGGCGTCGCCGCCCACCACGTCGGGCTGCTCGGCGAGCCTCTCCAGATCTTACATGTCGAGTCGTCGACCAACGCCATGAGCCGTTTGGCGGGGTGTCCCGGTCCATCACCTGGACTTCGCCGACGCGGCCGACCATCACGTTGTCGGGCAAAAGGTCGCGGTGGACGATGTGGCGCGAGTGCTCGAAGGCGATCGCCTCGTAGATGAAGAATTCGCGGCGCTGGGGAATGGCGAACTCCAGCCGGGGTTCCCGCGGCGACCTGCTACTTGGTTTCGGCGAGCAGCGCTTTGAGCGACTGGCCGAGGGCGAGCTTCATCGTGAATTGGGGGCGCCCCCCCTGGTCGTCACTTGACCTCGTGGTTCGGGATAGAGCTGGCCGGAGACCTGTGCCTCAGTGACAATGCGGGCCCGCTCGTCTGGGGTCGGCTCAGCCTTGAGCATCCTGCCGGCGAACCTGCTCGTCCTCTGCGCTCAGGACGGCCCTCATGTCATCCCGCAAGAGCTCCCGTTCGATGCGACGGGCGCTCCTTCGTTGGGGGCCCGCTTGCGGATGTCGACTCCCACGCTGCTTCCTGCTAGCTAGGAGGCCATCTGGCTTCGTCGCATCGTTCCGTGCCTCCGGCTGAGGTAGTGGAAGTCTCTGGGGCAACTCTTGAGGTCAAGCAAACCACATTCGCCGCTTGGACGACCCCTGACTCGACATGATACGCGCCGAGACCCTATGAGACACTGCTGCGAGCCCGGCAACGCGATTCCGACAGGGGCTCGCAGCGCGCAGGGGCACAAGTGGCAGGATTGCCCCAGTTTTGCCCCAATCCCTGCGCGGGGCAACCGCCCCAAATCGCTGTAAGTCTAACGGAGAGGGTGGGATTCGAACCCTCGGAACGGTTGCCCGCTCACACGCTTTCCAAGCGGATGCCGATCGTGTGCACTCATTTGTTAAAGGCGCTGCTCGCAGGAAGCTAAGAAGAAGCAGATGCCACGGGAGCCCCGGATCGGGAGTTCGCCCTGACTGCGCCGGTGCCTCGAAGTCGTGTTCTGCAACTGCTAGGTGATCGACTTGCCCCTGAGCAGGCCCGGGGCGCTGTGCGCCACCGAGCTCACTATCGTCTACTCGCTCGGCAAGGTACTGTACACGCCGGCCTCTTTCGGGCACGCCCATCGGGACCCGAACCGGGGCGCATGCTGGACCCAGTAGTCTGGCCCGCGCGAAAAACCGGACTGCCGTGGCCCTCCGGCACTGCCCGTCGGTGTATAGGCACCCCCTCAAC
>JBJHBB010000202.1:0-5045 GCA_050485265.1 Rhodothermales bacterium
ACACGCGCACCCCGAGCGTCGACCCGAGAGCGTCACGACGTACCCGAACGCGTGACGGAACACCGAGAGGCACGCGAACACGCTCGCGTCCGGCACGGGCAGCGTCGCGCCCACCGAAGCCTCGGGTATCACTACTATCATGTCGTATACGGTGCTTCACGCGCAAGGCGTCGCGGGTGTGGTCAACTTGGGTTGGAGGTGTTGGGAGTGCCGCGCCAGAGCCGGTTCGTGATCACGCTCTCGCAGCGCGAAGAGGCGGAGTTGCGTCGCCGCGCGGCGCGCTATACGGCACCGTACATGGAGGTCGTAAGGGCTCGGATCGTGCTCATGGCCGCCGACGGCATGCAGAACAAGGACATCGCCGAGAAGCTCATGCTGCCGGTGCAGATCGTGAGCAAGTGGCGCAAGCGCTTCTACGAGGAGGGTCTCGCCGGTCTCGATGAGCGGCCTCGGCCGGGGCGACCGCCAACGCGGTCGACCGCCGACGCACGTTCCTGAGTCTCACCCCACCCAAACCACCAAGAGTGGCGAAGAGCCAAGATACGACGGGCCGCAACACCGATGACCGACGACGGGCGAGCGGTGCTCCATGCGCCGAGTCTATCGTTGGCGCGCAAGCTTCTGGCAGACGTCGTGGAGCGAAGGGCGATGGCGCATCCACGGTTCCCGGAGTGGCTCGAGACGGCGTTGGAGTATGCCTTGGCATGGTACGGGTTGCCGGAGTCGTCTCCCCAACATGAGTAGCGTGGAGCGCTTCCATCCAGTGCCCATACGCCGCACGCGAGTGGTACCTCTCCTTCCGATCCCCGCCACATTCCTGCAGGTCGATCCCGTGCTGTGCGTCGATCTGAGCGAGGAGTGGCTGATTGGGCGTGGGTACCGCTGTGTGCGCAGCTCCTTCGTGGCCGGTGCCGACGATCCAGAAGAACCCGATCAATCCGAGGAGGTCGCAAGCGTGGCTTCGTGGCACCTATGGACGGCATGAGGAATGAGTCACAGGAGCCAGGTCCTCGACTCAGCGGCGCCAAAGGGCCGTACCCTTGGCGACGGTCGTCCGAAGCGTCATGACGACTCGATCTACTGCCGGGGCGTCATTCGTAGTGGCTTGCCAATGCGGCGCCAGACTGCTATCGTCCCGATAAGGCACAGATGTTTCACTGCAAGCCCTCGCGCGGTAAGCTCGTTTCAGTGCGATCGGCGGCAGAGTTGAGGAGGGCACTTGAGTGTGATCTCAGCTTCCAGCGTCCGTACTCCACGGCACCAGTCCCTGTGGTACGCGCGCCACTCCACGGCTTCGATGGCCTCCGCAAGCGCGAACCCTACCTTGGAGGTGAGCGTCGCTCAGAGCCCGCTACTCAGCCACTGTCGTTGTGATGTTGTCTTTCCGGCCTAAGGAGGAGTTCGCATGGTTCGACATAAGCGATTCGTAAGGATCCTCGCCCCCGCTCTTCTTGCGTTCGTCGTGCTGTCGTTTGGAACGAGCTTCGCCGCCGATGCCCCAGTCCGTGGGGGCACGTTGGTCGTCGCCATGCCCGCCGAACCCCCGAACCTCGACATGCAGGGGTCCACGCTCAACTACATCCGGTACATCGCATGGCACTTTTTCGAAACGCTGTTCACGCAGGACGAGAACTTCAATCCGATTCCGATGCTCGCCACTGGCTACTCGGTCAGTGATGACGGCAGGACGTACACGATCGAGTTGCGCCAAGGCGTCTTGTTCCACAACGGTGAGGAGATGACCTCGGAGGATGTCGTGGCGTCCGTTGGGCGTGCTGTCGACCGTGGCACCATGCTCGGCAGCTTCAACGTCGTCGACGTACGGGAGAGCGGTCCATACGCGTTCGAGATCGAGCTTGCGGAGCCCATGGGGTTGCTCATCAACGCGCTTGCGCTCAGTCGCACGTCCGTCACGATCCATCCGAAGTCAGCGATCGAAGCGGCGGCGAACGGCAACATCACCGACTACACGGGAACGGGGCCCTTCAGGTTCGTTGAGTGGGCAAGGGGCCAGCATGTCCTCGTCGAGCGATTCGATGGGTACACACCGCGCGATGAAGAACCCGATGGGTATGGCGGAGCTCGCGTGGCCTACGTCGACCAGATCCGATTCATGTTCGTGACGGAGCCGTCTGTCAGAGCGCTGGGACTGGCAGCGGGCGACTTTCACTTCGCGTGGCCCCTGACGCCTGAGGATCGCGACTCGCTGGAAGCCGACCCGTCCGTGGTGATCCACACATCGGCCCCGTGGTCGTACTCACTCCTCTTCAGCAATGCATCCAGTGGCATCGCAGGCAATCGAGACTTCCGCAGAGCAGTGCAGGCGCTGGTCGACGCAGGCGAGATCATGGAGGGCACCATCGGGGATCCGGGGCTCTACCGACTCGACCCCGGCATCATGTGGCGCGAGACCGCATGGTACTCGACGATGGGGGGAGACCTGTACAACCAGGCGGACCCCGACAAGGCGCGTCGGATCCTGGATGAAATGGGCTACGCGGGAGAGACCGTTCGAATCGTCACGTCGACCGAAGCAGGGCTCGTGAGCATCTCCCTCATCCTCACGCAGCAGCTCGAAGATCTGGGTGTGGTCGTTGACCTTCAGACGTATGACGTCGCAACCAGAACTCAGGTACTGGACGACCCTGAACGTTGGGAGATCTGGCCCCTCGATAGCACGTATCGAGACCATCCACTCCTGCTCTATCGCATCTCGGGTGGGCTTCCATTGGGCTGGGAACATGCTGGCCGCGATGCGTTGATCGAGGCGCTCTGGCTCGAAGAGGACCAGGCAGCTGCATTCGAGATCTGGGAGGCCATTCATTCTCTCTACTACCTCGACGTACCGTTGGTGAAGCTCGGAGACTACTTCGACCCGATTGGTGTCCGCAGCAACGTCGTGGGATACACCAACGCTCCCGAGTTCTTCTTCTGGAACGTCTGGCTCGACTAGTAGGAACGTGAGGACGCACTGACGATCCCGCAGCCGTTCGTCGGAGAAGGAACGGTTCCGACGAGCGGCTGCGGCGTTCCGTCCGCGCGGGCTCCGCCAATCAGCCCCGGAGGTTCTGTGCTCGGCTATGTCACTCGTAGGATTCTCGCAGCGGTACTGACGATCTTCGTCGTTGCAACGCTTTCGTTCACCTTGATGAGCATCGTCCCCGGTGATGCGGCGTACTACGTACTCGGCGAAGAGGCGACGGGCGGCGACATTGCCAGGTTCCGGGAGCGGTACGGCCTCGATCAACCTGCGTGGGTGCGGCTCGCTCAGTGGTACGGCGGCCTCATCCGGTTCGATCTTGGGGAGTCCGTTACGCAGACCGGCGTACCGGTCACGAGCCTCATCAGCAGCCGGCTCGAGCCGACGCTCATGCTCGCCGCCATGGCCACCATCATTGGCGTGGTCCTCGGCCTCACACTTGGCGTGCTGGCGGCTCTCCAGCGTGGCAAGGTTCTCGACTTCATCAGCATGGTGATCGCTCTCTTCGGAGTCTCGGTCCCGAACTTCTGGTTGGGGCTGAACCTCATCTTGGTGTTCTCACTTCAGTTGAGATGGCTGCCGACGGCCGGGTACGTCCCGCTCCAGGACAGCGTCGTCGAGAGCCTCCGCCACCTCATCCTGCCAGCGATCGCGCTGGGACTCTCACAGGTAGGCGTCATCGCGCGAATGTCGCGCGCGAACATGTTGCAAGTGCTCGCCGAAGACTACATGGTCACGGCACGGAGCAAAGGACTGCGGGCGTTTCGTGTGATCGTCGTTCATGGGTTTCGGAATGCTCTCGTATCGACGCTCGGTGTGATCGGTGTCAGCATCGTACTGGTCTTGGGCGGCGCGATCATCACGGAAGTGGTGTTCGTGATCCCTGGATTGGGCACGTTGACGGTCAACTCGATCATGCGAAGAGACTTCACCGTGATCCAAGGGGTCTTGATGTTCATCGCACTCACCACCACCCTCGTCAATCTCGTGATCGATCTTCTGTATGGAGTCGTCGATCCGAGGATTCGCTACGCCTAGTCGAGGCTGCGTCAATGCGGATGAACAAGATCTTCATCTTCCTATGCGGTGTGTTCTTGGCGCTGACTTCGTTGGTGGCTCTCTTCGCTCCCGTGCTGGCACCGGAGGATCCCAATCGCATCAACGTTCGGGGCCGACTCCAAGAGCCTAGCGTCGAGACAGCCCTGTTGGGACGGGACCACCTCGGCCGAGACATTCTCAGCCGCCTCATCTACGGAGCACGCATATCGCTTCTCGTCGGTGCCGGCGCAGCGGTCTTGTCGGCCATCGGCGGGACGGTCATCGGATTATACGGTGGCTACAGCAGGGGCTCGGGAGGCGCGGTCCTGATGAGGCTCGTGGACACGATCATGAGCTTCCCACCCACCCTTCTCGCCCTTGCGCTCATGGCCGTTCTAGGGCAGCGTGTTGAGAACATCATCATCGCTCTCGCCGTGACGTACGTTCCACGAGTCGCTCGCATCGTGCATGCATCGGCCGTGCAGCTGCGCGAGATGGATTACGTCACGAGTGCCGTGGCGGTCGGCGCAGGGGGAATGCGGGTCATCTTCCGCCACATCCTCCCGAACGCGATCGGCCCGCTGTTCGTGCAGACGAGCTTCATCTTTGCCTATGCCGTTCTCTCCGAGGCAGGTCTCAGCTTCATCGGCGTCGGCGTTCCTGCCGGTACGCCGAGTTGGGGAAGCATGCTCGCGGACGGCAGATCGTATCTCCTCTCTGCACCCTGGATCATGATGTACCCCGGATTCGCCATCTTCGCGCTCGTCCTCAGCCTCAACGTGATCGGTGATGCGCTCAGGGACAAGCTCGACCCGAGGTTGACCTTGGAACGGTGATGGCTGCTCGTCCTGAGTACATCAGTTCGCGCAGGGCCGTGTCGATGCGGCTGCCGATGGCGTGGCGTCGGGTGCGTCAGGCCCAACTTCAACAGTTTGATCGGTGACGCGCGTCTGTGACGCACTTCGTATGGAGTGTTGTCACAAGGCGCGCGTGTTCGGTGCAGCTTCGGCCTTGAGCGCGGCAAGGA
>JBJHBB010000203.1:0-3722 GCA_050485265.1 Rhodothermales bacterium
CATCTTCGAGCGTAACCGAAACGTTGCGCCCGGCCCCGTAGGGCAAGCGCTCGTCCATGCGTTGTGCGGCAGAGATGGCCTGCTCGTGAGAGACCACCACCGTGTCGGCCGACGGCGGTCCGGCCGTTGTGGAGAGATCGTCCTCCGGGGGACCACCGCACGCGGCGACGATCAACGCTGCGGCCGTTACCAGGCTAGCGATCTGCCGTGATGTCGACATTCTGGAAGTAGAAAAGCGCATGCTTCAGCTTCTTGGCTTTCAGAGGGCCGAAGCCGGGAAGCTTCTGAATCCTCTTCTCGATGGTTGCGGCGTCGGCGCCGTCGGACCAGATCGAGGACGCATCACCATCGTACTCATCGGCGAGGACTCGGGCGACGGCCTGCGTCCGGTCCGCCATCACGTTGGTGAACCTGTGTACGGCCGGTGGCTCAGAGAATAGGCGTTTGAAGTCGTCGGGGTCGTGATCAGCCAGACGACGCAGGTCGAAGTGTCCAAGCCGTTCCCTGAGCTTGAGAGGGCCGATGAATGCGGTCTCGGCAAGGACCCGCTGGTCGAACAGCAAGCCGATGAGAACGGCGTTCGCGTTCTCCCGAAGAAAAGCATCGGCCTCCAGGTCCTTCGTGGCGGTGCCTTCCGTCTTCATCCGGTTGAGCATCCGGACGAGTCCGCCTTCCAGATATGAGTAATCAGCGGCCGAATGTGACATGTACGACTTGGAAAGTGCGACTCGGGGAGGAAGCGGGATGGCCTACGAGCGCCGCTCGTCGAGCCACCGTGCGAGGTCCTTCGCGAAGTACGTGAGGATGATGTCGGCGCCGGCCCGTTTGATGGCGAGGGTGTGTTCCATCGCGACGGAGCGAAGGTCCGCCCAGCCGCGTTCCGCTGCGGCATGAATCATGGCGTACTCGCCGGACACGTGATAGGCGGCCACGGGCAGGTCTGATTCGGCGCGCACCCGAGCGATGACGTCCAAGTAGGCTAGTGCCGGCTTCACCATCACCATGTCGGCACCCTCATCCTCATCCAGGAGTGCTTCCTTGACGGCCTCGCGCGCGTTAGCGGGGTCCATCTGATACGACTGCTTGTCACCCGGGATGTCCGGTCGGATGCGGGGAGCCGAGTCAAGCGCTGCACGAAATGGTCCGTACAGGGCCGACGCGTACTTGGCGGCATAGGCCATGATTAACGTGCCCGTCATTCCCTCATTGTCAAGAGCCTCGCGGATAGCCGCGACACGTCCGTCCATCATGTCACTCGGGGCCACCACGTCGGCGCCTGCACGCGCCTGTACCACGGCCATCTGCGCTAGGATGTCGAGCGTCTCGTCATTCAAAACCTTGCCGTTACGAACGATCCCGTCGTGGCCGTCGGCGGAGTAGGGGTCGAGGGCTACGTCGGAGATGACGGCTATTTCGGGCGCAGCGTCTTTGACAGTGCCAATAGCCCGCGGGAACAGGCCATCGGGGTTAAGGCCCTCGGACCCGTGTTTGTCCTTCAGCGCCTCCTCAATCTTTGGAAAGAGGGCTACTCCAGGCACTCCGCGTGCTCGAAGTTCACGCACTTCACGCGCCAACTGGTCTACTGAGAGTCTGAATTGACCAGGCAGTGCGCCGATGGGTTCGCGGACATCGGATCCGTCAACCACGAATAGGGGCTGGACGAGGTTGTCCGGCGACAGCCGGGTCTCCCGTGCCAGCCTGCGGATGGCGTCAGATTGACGGAGTCTGCGTGGGCGTATGTGCATTCGGGACGTCTACCGGGGTCTCGATGGGGAAAGTAATGCCATGTCATGGTGTGGGACGAGTGTCACAGCTTACCCGGCGGGATCCGGTTTGTCACGTGCAATCGTCTAGGAATGGCCCTACCCGCGGGAAAAGAAGTCCCTGCGGGTGGTCATTCTCGCGACACTTCGGTACCTTGAGCGCAGCCTGGAGTTCGCAGGACTAAGGCGATTACTTATGTACGCATTTGTGTAAGACTAATGATCCGTGGGGCTAGCAAGGCAGCGCTCGATATTGGAGTGTGGGTGCTCCTGACGCCGTTAGCATTTTTTCTGCGCGTGGAGGGCCAATGGCTTGAATATCTGCCCGCGATCGTGTTTCTCATTGCAGTGGGTTTGCCCCTCAAGGCCGGCGTCGTGGCGCTTCTGGGGTGGTACCGCCGAGCCTGGCGCCGAACGGGACTCAGGGACATCATCGCTCTTGGCGGTGGGGTGGCCTTCGTCACCGTCATGCTTTCGGCGCTAGCTTTTTTCGCGGGTGGGCAGGTCACTGTGCCCCGTAGCGTGCTCGCGATAGAGGGCATGCTGGCCCTCATCGTACTCGGCGGAATGCGGGTAGCGCTGCGCGTGTCGAGCGAGCACTATCGGCAGAACAAAGTTGCCCTCACCAAGAGTGTTCGTCGTGTGCTGATTGTCGGTGCGGGTGAGGCAGGAACTCTTGTGGCCAGAGAGATACAGCGTCACCCGGAGTCGGCGAGGGTGCCCGTTGGCTTTCTTGATGACGACTCTTCGAAACGGCGTGAGCGACTCGTGGGCCTGAAGGTGCTGGGCAAGTTGGACGATCTGCCTCAGGTCGTCACCGCGCAGCGCGTAGACGAAGTCCTGATCGCGATGCCGTCGCAGGGACCCGAGGTGGTGAGGCACGTGCTCGAGCTAGCGCAGAAGGCGCGCGTCGATCACCGCATCGTTCCCGGTTTGCACGACGTCTTCAGTGGAAACGTTTCGATCGGTGAGATCCGAGAGGTCGATCTCGAGGACTTGCTCCGGCGGCCGGCCGTGAAGCTCGATGCACTTGGGATCGCGGAGTATTTGCGGGACCGAATTGTTCTGGTCACGGGGGCCGGTGGTTCGATAGGTGCGGAGATCGTCCGACAGGTGGCCGCCTTCAATCCTGAGCGGATCATTCTTCTCGGTCGGGGCGAGAATTCGATTCACCAGATTCTGGGTGAGACAGCGCAGACCTTCCCCGGTCTCCGAACGGAAGCCGTCATCGCCGACGTTCGGGATTACGATACGCTTCGGCAGATCTTCGATTGTTCGAGACCTGAAGTCGTGTTCCATGCCGCAGCGCACAAACACGTGCCGCTCATGGAGGCGAATCCCGAGCAGGCCATTTTCAATAACGTTGCGGGCACGCGCAACCTGGTGAATCTGGCATTGGAGTTCGGCATCCGGCGATTCGTGAACATCTCGACAGACAAAGCGGTCAACCCGTCGTCGGTCATGGGCGCCTCGAAGCGGGTCGCTGAGATGCTGGTCCACGCAGCGGCGAAGAAGTGTTCATCCGACTGCACGTACGTGTCGGTGCGATTCGGGAACGTGCTTGGAAGCCGCGGATCCGTGATCCCCATCTTCAGAGAGCAGATCAAGACTGGGGGCCCGGTTACGGTCACGCACCCCGACATGCGGCGGTACTTCATGACGATCCCGGAAGCGACCCAGCTCGTGCTTCAGGCCGGATCGATGGGATTGAACGGAGCCGTTTGCGTCCTCGATATGGGCGAGCCAGTCAGGATCGTCGATCTCGCCAAGGACCTGATCCTGCTCTGCGGTAAGGAGCCTGGCGTCGACGTCGAGATCGAGTTCACCGGAGTTCGACCGGGCGAGAAACTGTTCGAGGAGCTTTTGCAGGCAGAGGAGGGCACGATCCCATCCGCTCACGAGAAGATTTTCATGGCGCGGTCTGTGGGTTCCAAAGATGACGTTGATACGGCGGTAGAG
>JBJHBB010000203.1:3732-5027 GCA_050485265.1 Rhodothermales bacterium
GCGGTAGAGCGGCTGCTCGACGCCGCCGCCTCCCACGATCCTGGACAGATCAAGCGCACTCTTCAGCACCTCATTCCAACGGCTGCTTTTGCTCCGGTCCCGGATGCACAAGGCAACGACGTTGGCCGACAGGATCGGAAGTTTCAGTCCGCGTGAAGCATGTAGTTGACTCGTGGAGCCTCGCTGAAGAACGTGCGTTCACCGCGCAGAGCTCAATCCCAGACAGCAATCCGTTGCTTGCGCGTTGATCGAATCATTTCTGGGCCGAACTCCTGACCTTGGCTCCGGCGTGTGGGTGGCCCCGACCGCCGCCGTGGTGGGTGACGTGTCACTTGGGGAGGGAGCCAGCGTGTGGTATGGTGCCTCACTGCGAGGCGACGTCAACTACATCCGCGTGGGCGCCCGATCGAACATTCAGGACCTCGTTGTGGTGCACGTTAGTCGGGGTACGCACCCTTGCATTATCGGCAACGATGTGTCTCTCGGCCACAGCGCAATCGTGCACGGCTGTGAAGTAGAGGACGACTGCCTGATTGGAATGGGCGCTATCGTGCTCGACGGCGCTCGTATCGGGTCGGGTAGCGTGGTAGGGGCCGGCGCGGTTGTGACCCGTGATGCCCAGATACCCCCAGGTTCGCTGGTGCTTGGAACGCCCGGCCGGGTCGTGCGAGAACTGACCATGGAGGAGGTGGAGGCTAATCGGGCCAACGCGGTGCACTACGTCCGGCTTGCGGCGATGTACGCCGGCGACGAGCAGCCCATTGTCAATCCATTCTACGAGCCCCCTCAGTAATTGTCGGTTCGGAGGGCGATGGCTACCTCTGGGACCCGGCTGATTACGGGTCGGCCATTAATCTCGGATTGAAGCGCTTCCGACGGATAAAATGCTTGAGCGCCAAAAGTGGCCTGAGCTTTGCTCTTGAACCTGCGTTCTCCATTTGTGACTCTAATGACCAACCCCATTCGTCGTACGTGGCCATCCTGGCTCGCAGCTTTCGGTCTAGCAGGAATCCTCTCTGCATTGCTTGCACGCACCGCGCGGACGAGTCTCCCTGACCGTCTCGCCCGAGCCACCGACGAGCTTCAGGTGCGGGTATATCGCTAGCGTGCCGACCGCCGCGCACGTGGTCTCGGCCCTGGGGGACACCTGGACCTTTCGCCGTTCTCAAGTTGTGGTTTCGCGCGTAACTCAGTGATTGTGACTCCGTAGACCGCGACGTATCATCACGTTGTTGTTGCGGCTGACCAATTAACGCGGGTCCGGATGCTCACGATCTACTGGGTGTGCTTACTTG
>JBJHBB010000204.1:0-5018 GCA_050485265.1 Rhodothermales bacterium
TGCGATCACCGTCGACGCCCCCGACTGCCAGGACCTCACCGATGTACTGGTCGGCCAGATCAGAAAGCCGCTCTCTGAGGCCGGCGATCTGTCGGTTTATCGAAGCGAGCTCCGGTTCGGCCTGTTCGTTGCCGCGAAGCGATGGGTTTACGCTGTAGAACTCGGCGGCGCGAAGTTCGAGGTCAGCCAGGCGGCTCTGGACGGCCTGGACCTCAGACTCGATCCCACTGGCGACGCGGGTCTGCAGCCCCGGCTGGATGCGCTGGAGCTCGGCCTCGAGTTCGGCCAGGCTCGTGCGTTCGATCTCGAGTTCCACGCGAGCTTCCTCGAGCTGTACATCGAGCGATGCTGCCTGCTGGACCGTACGCTGGGCCTCCGAGTCGAGAGCGATCGCGCCCTCAGCGGTGATGAAGGCCTGGAGGTCGGCCTCGATCGCTTCCAGTTGCGTGCGCTGCTGACCGACCTGCTCTTCGATGAAGGCGCGGGACGTAACGACACTGGCGCGACTGGCCTCCTGGCTACGACGCGTGTACTCCTCGGCGTAGAGATTCGCAAGTAGAGCGGCCTCACCGGGATTGGTACTCGATGCGGTGATGGTGATGAGGTCCGTCTCGCGACTGACCGGCGCGAAACGCAACCTCCGGTAGAGCACCGTTCGGCCCAACTCCTCGACCGACCGACCTGCGGACTCTCCGTTACTGGCCACCAGCGGTCCCGCATGCCCCTCCTCGAGCACTCGCGCCGCCACACGCTCAGCAAGCGGCACCGACCGTTCCAGAATGGCGATCTCGTTCTGCAGGCTACGATTGCCCACCTGCACGGAGAGCAGCTCCTCGAGGCCGCCACCGGACCATTGCGAGCCGCGATTGTTTTCGACAAGCACGTCGCTCGACGCTTCGAAAACCGGCTCCTGCACAAACGTATAGAAGGCGACAAGGGCAACCACGATCACGAAGACGCCCGCAACCACCTTCCACTCCCGCCGGAGCGCGGCGACGAGCGAGGCAAGGTCGATCTCGTCCGCCCCTGCCTCATAGGGGGACCTCGGGCCGACTCCAGGGTCTCTTCTGCCGCTACCGGCCAACCGATCTTGCATACGTAATAGTCCTAAATCGTGTGCGCAAGCCGCGCGCGTGATGATCAATTTGGTACTGTCGAAGATACGTCCCATAACGATACCCGGCCACACCACACGGATGTGTCCCACGTTTGGGGCCCATTCTTTACGACTTCAACACTGCGCTGCCTCTAGGTGCGCGGCATCGCTTGCCTGAACGGCCGGATGTGTTCGAGAGACTCCTTCCCTGTCCAGCGATTTTATTAGCTTCATCGCGCGTTCACCCACCGACCTCAATGGCAGCAACCCCCACACCTCCCTCTACCCCCGCGCGGCCCTGGGCGCGCCACTACGGCGCGGCGACCGACGCCGAAATTGGTCCCCCGCCGGCCACTCACCTGGCCGACATCGTGCGGCATCGCGCGGCCAAAAGTGGTGACGTGGTGGCGTTCACGCAGGTGATGCCCAACGGCATGAACGGCTCCCTCCGCTACGACCAGCTCGACCGGTTGTCCGACGCGTTTGCCGCCTATCTCCGTTCCGAGGTTGGCCTCAACGCCGGCGACCGCGTGGCCGTGCAGATGCCCAACTGCCTGGCCTATCCTGTTGTGGCCTTCGGCATTTTCAAGGCCGGCTGCGTGCTGGTCAATACCAACCCTCTGTATACGGCGGCCGAGATGCGGCATCAGTTCGCCGACTCGGGCGCGCGGGTGGTGGTGATCATCGACATGTTTGCCGATCGTCTAGAAAAGGTGATCTCCCAGACCAGCATCGAGACGGTCGTTACGGTTCGCATCGCGGAGTTTTTCCCCCCGCTCATTGCCGGGATCATCCGCGTGGTGCAGCGTTTCTGGGACCGCTCGCTGCCGGAGATCAAGGTGGAACACACCGGCTTCCAGAAGGCGCTCGAGCGTGGACGGAGTGCGATAAAGGCCGGCGCCACGGTCGACAGCTACATGGACGGGATTGGCCCAGACAGCATCGCAGCGTTGCAGTACACCGGTGGGACGACGGGGGTATCCAAGGGCGCGATGCTTACGCATGGCAACCTGATCGCCAACACGCAGCAGATGCTGGCCATCGTGGGCGACGCCATCCGCCCCGATAAAGAGGTCGTGCTAACGGCCCTCCCCCTGTATCACATCTTTGCGTTCACGGTCAACCTGCTCGGCTTCTACTACATGGGTGCGCGGAACATCCTGATTCCATCACCTCGGCCCCCGAGCAATCTGAAGCGCGCGTTCGAGAATTACCCCATCACCTGGTTGTCCGGTGTGAACACGCTCTTCAACGCGCTCCTCAACGAGCGCTGGTTCCAGGAGTATCCTCCAAAACAACTTCGGGCGTCGGTGGCCGGCGGGATGTCGCTGCACGCATCCGTGGCCGAGCGCTGGCGTGAGACAACGGGGACGCCCGTGGTGGAGGGCTACGGCCTCACGGAGTCGTCGCCGGTACTGACGTTCAATCCACTCGGAGGGTTGGTGAAGGACGGATCTATCGGGATCCCAGTGCCGTCGACGGACCTGCGGTCTGTCGATGAGCACGGCAACCCGACAGCGGCCGGCGAACCTGGGGAAATTGTCGCCAGAGGCCCTCAGATCATGAAGGGCTACTGGCAGCGCGACGAGGACACGGCGAAGACCCTCCGAGACGGCTGGCTCTTCACCGGCGACATCGGTGAGATGGATGAAGACGGCTACTTCTACATCGTCGATCGCAAGAAGGACATGATCCTCGTATCGGGATTCAATGTGTATCCCAATGAAGTGGAGGAGGTGCTCGCAGCACACCCGAAGGTGGACGAAGCTGCCGTGATCGGTGTGCCACACGAAAAGTCCGGCGAGGCCGTGCGAGCCTACGTGGTGCCCAAGGACCCCTCCCTGACCGCCGAAGAGGTCATGAGCCACGCTCGCGAGTCGCTGGCCGCCTATAAAGTGCCGCGCTCGGTCGAGTTCAGAGAGGAGCTTCCGAAAAGCTTGATCGGAAAGATCCTGCGCAAGGACCTCCGCGCTGAACTCCCGCAAGAGCAGTTCGGCATCACCCCCGAATCCACCGGAGCCAGAGGCTGAGCCATGAACGAAGTCGATAAACTCGCCGTCGCCGTGCTGCAGGAAGTACCCGAGGCGGCGCAGCAGGCCGAGGTGGTGACGCAGTTCGAGCAGATGATGCTCGTCGCGCTGCTGTTCGTGATCATGTTCGGAATGGGCGCCTCGCTGACGCCCCGCGACTTCATCTCGGCCATCAAGCGCCCTGCCGGCCTCGTGATCGGCTGGGTGACACAGTTCGGCATCATGCCGCTGATCGCCTTTACGATGGTGATGACGCTTGGCCTTCCCGGATGGGTGGCGGTTGGGGCCTTGCTGATGGGCTCAGTCCCGGGCGGTACGACTTCCAACATCTTTACCTACTTCTCGAAGGGCAACCTCGCCCTGAGCGTTCTGATGACGACCAACTCGACGCTCTGGGCGCTGATCATGACCCCACTTGCGCTGACGATCTACGGTACCGCACTCGTGGCGCAGGGCGCGCAGATCCCGATCGAGAACATCATCGTTACGCTGGCCATCCTCCTGGTGCCCGTTGCGATCGCGATGTGGATACGGTCCAAGAATGCCAACGTCGGGGCCGTGCTGGAGTTGATGGGTGGCTTCTTCGGAGTCTTCGTTATTCTCTTCCTCATCGTGACGTGGGTGCCGAGAAACTGGGAGCTACTGCTCACGACTCCCTGGAATGTGTACTTCGTAGCCGTCATGCTGGGACCGATCGGCATCGCGATCGCCTACTGGCTCTCGAAGGCAATCAAGCTGCATCCGATGAATGCGCGCACGGTGGGTCTGGAGACGGGTATTCAGAATGGCCCACTGGCAATCGGCATCGTGATCCTGAGCTTCTCGGGCGCCGAGATGGATCAGGCGATTCTGATCCCCGTGCTCTACTCGCTGTTCATCGTCATCCTGGCGACCTTCATCACGCTGTACTTCCGACGGGCCAACATCGCCGAAGAGCAGAAAATCCCCAGTTTGCTATAGGTCGTCCAGAGTGCCTTTCCAGGTGTTACCGCTATCCCTAGCCTGGCGGCGTACTGATCGAACGTTATCCCCCGTGTCCATGCGTCTTTCTCGTGTTCTCGTCATCGCCGCCCTGACCAGCGTGCTGGTGCTGTCCGGGTGCAGCACCTCCGACGTCGAACTCGGTGATTCGATCCCCGTGCAGTCGCTACGCGGGGATCACCTTCCTCCTCTGTACAATACAGGATTCGCCGAGCCACTGCGTGTCGCCATTCGTGATGAGACACTGTGGGAGGGGGCGTGGAACAGACTGTGGGTGAACTACTCTGAGAGTCCCGCCCTGCCGTTTGTCGACTTCGACGAACACATGGTGATTCTCGTGGCCATGGGTGAGCGACCCTCGATAGGCTACAGCATCAAGATTGAGGGGGCATACCGGGATGGGGACAACATCGTCGTCCGCGTCGTCTCTACCACTCCCGGTCGAGGATGTATGGTCGGTGCTGCTCTCACCTCACCAGCCGACATCGCTAGGATGCCCGCTTCAGAAATGCGGGTCCGCTTCGAGGAGCGGCGGGTTATCCGCAACTGCAACTGATCTATCGCCAGAGGCGATTTCGCGTAGCGACGATCAATCTCCCGTCGTGAAGCGTGCCGGCGACGATCGGCTCCGGTAAGTCGATCATCACCACGCGCTCGAGCATGCCCTCGAGCGTGTAGAGCAAGACTCGATCGCCGAGGACCACGGCAACGTGGTACCGGTCGGCCGCTACGGCCCGCACGCCGACCGCACTACCGTCAGCTATCCGCCGTGTGAACGTGCCGAAGGCGTCGTAGAGATTGACCGCGTGGTGACCGCGATCGGCGATGGCCAGCCGGCGATCACGGAGCAGCGCGATAGCGACGGGCTCCGAAAGTACCCCGCGGCCATCGCTAGCTCCGCCGATCACACG
>JBJHBB010000205.1:0-4983 GCA_050485265.1 Rhodothermales bacterium
CCCGTCTGTGGATGGAAGTCGAGCCCCTCGGCGACACGATGGCCGTACGAATAGATCTCGGCAAGGTAGCCTTCCGTTCCGACGAAGGGATTGTCCGGCGGCACACTGCCATCGTCGTTGATGCGCAGCAGCGTCCCGACATGGTCCAGTGTGTTCTGCGCACGCTCGGGTTCGCGCCGGTGTGGCTGGGTCATAAACACCGTGCCGTCCGATGCGAACAGGATGCGCGCGCCGTGCCCGCCAGGCGCCGTGCTCCAGGCCTCGGCCACGAATACGTCCTCGACGTTCCGCAGGCGCCGTCCATCCTCGGCAAGGCGGCCGCGCCCGAGCGCGGTGGTGGCGTTGTACTCGGCTCCGGGTGGGATCGGCCCGGGCTTCGCGTAGACGAAATAGACCCAGCGGTTGGTGTCGAAATCGGGATGCAACGCGATATCCATGAGGCCGCCCGAGGCCGCTTCGGCGACCTCTGGAATGCCGGCAACGGGCTCCGAATCCAGCGTGCCATCACGGATGATCCGCAGCGTTCCGCGACGTTCAGAGACGAGCATTTCGCCATCGGGAAGAAAGGCGAGGCCCCAGGGATGTGTCAGCCCCCTGGTGATCACCGATACCCGAATGCGCTTGGACGGCTGATAGCTATCGAGCACCCATGGCCCGTCACCGAGCGGAAAGTTCGGAGTCGGTTGCGCCCGGACAGGCATCACCAGGGCTACGGCGCACGTAAGCGCCAACGCGTAAGCCAGCCCGCAAGCGAGCGGGGCTTTACCGAGCGGGTTGACCCTATGCATTGGCAGACCTCCGATTCGACGCCGTGCGGCGCGCCTGTGATCGTCGTCAATCGCCACCATTATAGGAGCTGCGCACATTGCACTACGAGGCGCGCCAGCTCGGAGGGGGGAACTCCACGCCACAGGATCTGCCCTGCCACCGGTTTACGCGGCTCGAGAAGACACTGTTTTGCTCGCGGCAACCCTCGTGTACACGCAGTACGTCATAATCAGGCAGAGGTTTTTGTCCTGCTGTAACATTCGGGAATGAATGCAGGGATTCCCGTCGAATGCAATGTCCCGGGCCTCCATGAACTGCAACGGTGACGTATGACTATCGTGTTTCGCATGACCCTGGCACTGGGCACGCTTTTCTTCTTCTTGATCACGAACTCAGCCGCTGCGCAGACGAGCGACTTCCCGCCCGTGACCGACGAAATGATCATGAACCCGTCGGACGATGACTGGCTCCTCTACCGTCGTACTCTCAACGACTGGGGCCATAGCCCCTTGGACCAGATTACGAAGGAAAACGTTAACCAGCTGCAGCTGGTGTGGTCGCGGGCCATTCGACCAGGCTCGAATCAGATGATTCCGATCGTCTACAACGGGGTCATGTACATCCCGCATCCTGCAAGCTACGTTGAGGCTCTCGATGCGACAACCGGCGACCTGATCTGGTCCTACACACGTGACATGCCCGCGGATCGCAACCCGAGCGGCACCATGCGCGGCCTCGCGATCTATGGCACGAACATTTACTACGCGGCGCGCGACGGGTTCCTGGTAGCGCTTGACGCAGCGACCGGAGCGGTCGTGTGGGAAACTCAGACCCAGGACTACAGGCTGACAAACTCCACCTCCGGTCCCACTATCGCTGACGGCAAAGTCATCACCGGCCGTTCATGCGGTACGCCCGGGGTGATTGGTGGCTGCTTTATCCTTGCACACGATGCCGAAACCGGTGAAGAGCTTTGGCGCGTGAACACGGTCGCAAGGCCCGGGGAGCCTGGAGGTGATACCTGGGGGCCTTTGCCCCTTGAGAACCGCTACCACGTTTCGACATGGACTCCTGGCAGCTACGATCCTGAGACGCGCCTGGTCTATATGGGAACAGGCGTACCAGGCCCGTTTCCGTCCATAGTACATGGGCGCGAAGGCGGCGACGCACTGTTCTCGAACTCCACCCTCGCAATCGACGTAGATACCGGTGAGGTGGTCTGGTACTACCAGCATCTTCCAGGTGATGATTGGGATCTGGATCACCCGTTCGAGCGCATCCTTGTAGACACGGTTGTGAATCCGGCCGGCCATGTGCCCTGGGTCAATCCGAATATCGATCCCACCGTGGAGCGCAAGGTTGTTTGGGCAGCAGGTAAAGCGGGCACGCAGTTCGTGCTCGACCGCGTGACCGGAGAGTTCCTGTGGGCAAGCCCACTCGTGCCACAGAACATCATCCTGGATATTGCCGGAGATGGCGCAGTCACAGTCGACCGGAGCCTGATGCACCACGAAGTCGGCAGCACGGTAAGACTGGGGCCACGTGCCGGCAAAAACTTCTGGGCGGGCACGTACAGCCCACGGACGGGCGCAGTGTATCAACCCCTCCTCAATGCCTGGCTCGAACAGACTGCCACCGAGTGGACCGGCTCAGGCAGCGGCGCAAGGCGCACTACCATCCGCTCCCCGGAGCTGGGAGACTTCCCCGGAATGGTCAAGGCTTTCTCGGTGTCAACGGGCGAGTTGCTGTGGGAGCACCTGCAACCGGCTCCCATCCTGGGCGGCCTCGTCTCTACCGCTGGCGGCCTGGTGTTCGGTGGTGACGTCACTCGCAGATTCACGGCCTTCGATGACGAAACCGGTGAAATCCTGTGGCAGACGATTCTGAACGCGAGAATTTCCGGCGGCGCCATCAGCTACGGCGTCGACGGGCGGCAGTACATCGCGGTTTCCACAGGAGGAGGCGGCACCTACGAGGCGATGAACCTCAACCCGGAAGCGCCGCTTGAGGGGCCCGTTGGCAGCCCCACCCTCTTCGTCTTTGCACTTCCGGCAGGTCAGTAGTCGTAATTCCGCGCGGCATCGGCAAGTTCGCGGATCTGGCGGGCGGGCAAGGGGGATCTCTCGAGAACAAGTGATGAATCGAAGAGGTATCTGCAAGAGCCTGCTCGCACTCGGTCTCTTACCCGTACCTGGGTGCGGGCAGTTACCGGTACAACAGCGCCGAGGTAATGAGATACGAGCACGCGATATCGACGCGAGAGGATATACATTCAGCGCGTTGGAAGCGGGTTCCGATGGAGAGCCCGTGCTGTTGCTGCACGGCTTCCCCGAAACGTCCCTGATGTGGATCGATTTGATGCAGGCGATGGCCGATCACGGCTATCGCTGCCTCGCACCGGATCAACGCGGATACAGCCGGGGTGCGCGCCCGATCGAGGTCGACGCCTACCGGTATGAAGAGCTGGTCGCGGACATGTTTGCATTCGGTCGCGAGCTGGGCGAGCGTTTTCATATGGTCGGCCACGACTGGGGTGCGATCGTGGGGTGGCTGGCACTCGCCACAGATCCTTCGCCAGTCGCATCGTTCACTGCAATATCGATACCGCACTACACGGCTTGGGCTCGTTCGGTCTACGACGACGACGACATGGCGCGCTATCGCGAGGTGCTTGATGTCTGGATGACGGAAGGCGCCGGTGAAGCCTCAACGTCACCGGAGTGGCTGAGGCGCATCTGGGCGGCGAAGCCGGCGGAGCAAACTGAGCAACTCATCGCGCATATGACGGAGCCTGGCGCGATGACGGCGGCATTGAAGTGGTACCGGGCGTCTCGCGGCCACAGGCGCGTTCTGGAAGACTTCGAGATCCCACCCGTGGATGTTCCCACGCTGCTGATCTGGGGCCGTAACGACCTCGGCAGGCGCTCGGTCTCCGATGCCGCATTGCTGATGACCGGTGATTACCGCGTCGTCGAGCCCGACGGCGGCCACTTCATCGTTGACGAACAGCCGCAGGTGGTGGCCGAAGAGACCCTCGCGCACCTGCGCGCGTATCCAATCGGATCAAGGCCATCTCGGGCCATTTGACTCGAACAGCCGGACTCACCCGCACAACGGCCGCGAGCACTCCGGCTCGGATGTGCTTTACCGGCTCCGGGGGCCCTGCTAGTTTGCGTATTCGGGAATCGGAGCCGACCGGAAAGCGCGGGTGCAGTCATGCTGAACACTGAGCGATCCCTGGAGACCCTGTCTCCCATCGCCCTGTTATCGAGTTCCTGCGGCCTCTCGGGAACATGGTCTGGCAGACGGTCGTCGACAGCGTCTGCTGAGCCGGGGTATTCCGGATGAACGCATACGCCCACCTTCGCGTCCTCGTCGCCCCGCTGGTCCTGCTGGTCCTGCTGGCCTGGGTCGCGTCCGGCGCCATCGCGCAGACACCCTACGAACAGGCGTTAGGGGCGGCCCTGGACAACCCGCTGCCGGTCAGCCCCGAGGTGCTGACCGGCGAACTGCACAACGGCTTGCGCTACTTCATCCGCGAGAACCGGGAACCCGAAAACCGCGCGATACTGCGTCTTGCGGTTGACGTCGGCTCGGCGCTCGAAGACGACGATCAGCTCGGACTCGCCCACGTTCTCGAACACATGGCCTTCAATGGAACCGAGAACTTCGAGAAGCAGGAGCTGGTGCGCTACATGGAGTCGATCGGCATGCGTCTCGGCCCCGGCCTCAACGCCAGCACATCGTTTGACGAGACCATCTACATGCTGAGCGTGCCGACCGAGAACTCCGAGTATCTCGACACTGCGTTCCGGATCATGCGCGACTGGACTTCGGCACTGACGCTCGACCCGGCGGAAGTGGAACGCGAGAGGTTGGTCGTAATTGAGGAATGGCGCGGCCGCCTCGGCGCCGGCTCGCGTGTGCGCGACCAGCACCTGCCGGTGATCCTGCACGGGTCGCGTTACGCCGAGCGGATGCCTATCGGAACGCTGGCGAGCCTGCAAACTTTCGAGCACGACGCACTACGGCGCTTCTTCGACGACTGGTATCGCCCCGAACTGATGGCCGTGATCGCGATCGGCGACTTCGACGCGGTGCAGGTGGAGGAGAAGATTCTGAGCCTGTTCGAAACGCTGCCTGCCTCGCAGGCACCGCGCGAGCGCGAGCGATTCGCGGTGCCCGATCACGACGAGACACTGTTCTCGATCGTGA
>JBJHBB010000206.1:0-4961 GCA_050485265.1 Rhodothermales bacterium
ACGCCTCCCGAGTGCTCCGGGACGCTCGTGGCAGGAGTCTTTGAGGGATTGGCCACTGACCTTCTCAGCGTCGATCCCAATAACCGCGGGATTGCAGGACTCTCGCTCAGCGGCACCAACCTCACGCTGCAGAACATCGACCCTACCATCCCGGATGAGCCGCCCTTCCCCGAGGCAGTCACCTTTGAGGTCGTCCGCACCGACACGTCGCTCGACGGCATCGGTGTCGTGACCGCCACCGATGGAGCTGGGAACACCTGCCAGGTGACCATCACCATACCGGCTGACGACGGTCCGCCCGTGGACACGACGCCTCCCGAGTGTGGACCCATCGTGCTCGAGTTTGAAGGTCCCGGCGGGGCGCTGTCTGCGATCAACTCCTACGCCACCGATCCAGAAAGCGGAATCGCCTCCGTCCTCATGACCAGCGTTCAAAACCTCGAGGTGTTTGTCGAGGGGGTCGGACCGCACACGCAAGGCGACACCCACACGACCGGCGAACCCAATCCCGAAACCGTGACGATCCGTGGTGAGCGCATCAGCTTTGCCAACGGCGGACGACTCGTCGTGCGTGTCTACAACGGTGAGGGACTCTGGAGCTACTGCGACCCGGTGGTAGCGCAGCTCTCATCGAATGCTCCAGATGGATTCGACCTCTCGCCAGCCTACCCGAACCCGGTAGTCATCAGTGGCCAGCCAGTACAAATCCGCTTCGCACTGGCTGAGCCGGGTCCGGTCGCGCTGCGCGTGTTCGATCTGACCGGCCGCGAGGTGATGCGCCTCGTCGACCATTCGCTTGAGGCAGGCCAGTACGAAGTAACCTGGGACGGCAACGACACGGCGGGCCGCCAGGTGGCCGCGGGCGTCTACGTCTATCGGCTCGATGCGGGCCCGTACAGCAAGGCGCATACGATGACCGTAATTCGCTAGCATCTTAACTCACGACGACACGGCAGGGAGGATGGGGCGCGACTCTGTCCTCCCTGCAAGTACGTTGGTCGCCAGTGTCTATCAGCAAACTTCGGTCTCACTTGAAAGGCCTTCCCCCCGAATACTTCGACAACTCGCTGGACGCCGAGACGAGCGTCGTAGTGAAGTGCCTTCGTGCGTTCGTGGCGGAGCAACCCGCCTCGCACGAAGGATCGGGCGAGATCGACTGGTCGAGAGTGGCAGAACTGGCGGATCGGCACGGAGTCTCAGGCATCGTGCATTCGCAGGTAGCGGGTTGGGGTGATGCACCACCAGGTGCTGCATTCGATGAACTCAGGCGGCGCTATCACGGTCAGGTCGCCGCTCGACTGATCCAGTGGAGCAGGTTGACGCAAATCACGTCGCTCCTGGCAGCAGAGCAAATAGAGGTGACACCACTAAAAGGTGTCGCTCTCGCCGAGCGCGTCTATGCCCGCCCCGAACTTCGCAAAGTGGGCGATGTGGACATACTCGTGCGCCTAGGGGACTTCTATCGCGCCGTTGCCGTCCTGGAGTCTGCCGGATACGCCGCTCCTAGCGACCTCCCTGACCCTCACGGGAAGCATCCTTTCGCGTACCACATCGCTATGACTTCGCGGGAGGCGAACCCTGCGTCCGTGGAGGTGCACTGGTTGCTGTGCGACGACGTGTACTTCAACAATCCAAGCTCTCCTCTGGACACACCCTCCGTTTGGGAACGATCGCGAGAAAGCGTCTTGCTGCCCGGGGCGCGGCAACTGTCAGAGGAGGACGAGTTGCTATACCTGACAGGTCACCTGGCCAAGCACGGATGGCGAATGCTTTACGGCCTGGTTGACATCGCTCTGTTCCTCCAGCGGATCCGCGTGGATCCGGTGCGCCTGGATAGGCTACTCCCAGCATTTGCACAGGATCTGAAGTTCGAAACCACGCTAGCCCTGCTCCGCACGCTACTCCAGGCACCGATGCCTGAGGACCTCAATCAGCGTTTGGACACATGCTGGAACACGAGTCGCCGCTTCCGAAGGGCGGTCGAGCAAACCGTCTCCTCGATTCTTACGCCTCAGCCACGTCGCGCTGCCGACAGGTTTGCACCGTGGGAGAAGTTCCTGTCTGGTCTGAGGCGCCAGGCCAGCCTTCGGCGCACCTCGGCAGGCGCGTTGAGGTCCATCGCCCACGCGCTCACGACGCCCGATCAACGAGACCTGGATCTGCTGCCGCTCCCTCACTGGCTCGGCTGGGCTCATCGCGGACTCCGGCCGTTGCGACTTGCCGCACTCCACGGGAGGTACACCGGGTACCGCCTGGTCCGCAGGCTGAGTGCGAAACCGTGAGGATTCGGAGCGGCTGTGCCCAATCATAGATGATGCATATATCGCCGGCTTCGTCTGCCGAAACGCGAGCCAGAGGCGCATCCGTAACGAGCCACAGCAGGCTGCCGCGGAGCACGATTTAAGTCTCCGTTTTTCTAAGATCCAGGTCCAATCGGGGCAGTGGTTTGGTATGTGGAGAGGTCGCCCCGCCCGTCCAACATCGCCGCCAGGGCATGCCCACTCGCCTGGCCGCACACCCATCCGATCATGGCGCCTCAACTACCATCTCTCCGCTTCGCGCTGACCGTCATCGCGGGGACACTGCTATTCGCGTCGGCGACCGTTGCCCAATCTCCCTATGACGCTCGCGGTGACGACCGCGATCCTGGTCCGACGGTCCTCACGCAGCCGATCGACAACAAGGGCGACGACTTCATCACAAGTTTCAACCCCAACCCGATTGACGGGCCGCCGATCGTGGAGATTCATCTCACGGCCGACACGCCGACCAACGTCACGGTCCAGTACCCCGTCAACACGCCCACCTTTAATACCACCGTCGCGGTCGGACCTGGGGCGATCACAGTGGTTCAGCTCCCCTCGGCAGCATCGGTCGGGTGGACCGTCAATGCCATCAGCAACAACGCGGTGCGGATGTTTGCACCACTGGAGTTCGTCGCCTATACGGTCAACCGGCTGACTTTCACCTCCGACGCTGCACTAGCCCTCCCTATCGAGGCTCTCAATACGGACTACATCGTTACAACCTACAGTACCTCTCCCGGTCAGCTCACCGTTGTCGCGGCGTTCGACGACACACAGGTTACGATCACGCCCTCCCAGGCCATGACCGGACGACCCGCGGGCGTCCCGTTCATGGTGACGCTCAACCGGGGAGAGGGGTATTTCGGCCAGGCGTCCATCGGCGACCTGACAGGTACAATCATCTCGGCGAACAAGCCGGTAGCGATGACAAATGGAAACCGCTGTGCCACCGTGCCGGCGGGTGTGGGCTTCTGCGACCACATCTACCAGGTCGCCCAGCCTGTCGCGAGTTGGGGCACGAGCGCCCTCGCCGCCCCGCTGGCGAACCGCCCCAACGGCTCGATCTACCGCGTCCTCGCCGCTGAAGACAACACGACCGTTGAGCGTAACGGCTCTGTCATCGGTACCCTGAACCGGGGACAGTTCCACGAGACCGATATCGTGCCCGGGCCGCAGGTCTTTTCCGCCGATAAGCCCATCTTCGTGACGCAGTTCATGACGGGCGTGAACGCTCCGGGCGCCGTCCTAGGAGACCCGGCAATGAGCAACGTGATCCCGAGCGAGCAATTCCTCTCGGCCTACACGTTTTCGACAATTTCAGGCGCATTCGCGCAGCACTTCCTCTCGGTGATCGCCGAGAACACCGACGTAACCGAGGGGACGATCCTTCTCGACGGTGTCGCCATTCCTGCCGGGGATTTCAGCCCGATCGGTGCGACGCAGTTCTCGCACGCCACTGTCGCGCTTAGCGACGGGACACACACAACTGCGTCGGGGGGGCGACACGGTATCACCGTTGCCGGCTACAACACAGCTAACTCCTACATCTACCCCGGCGGAGCCCAGTTCCAGTTCATCAATCCCGGCCAGGACGAGACGCCTCCCGTTTGCTCGGGTCAGCTGAATGGGGATGTGTTCTTCGGACAGGTCACCGACTTGCTGTCCGACGATCCCGAGAACCGCGGCGTGTTCTTCGTAACCCTTGCGCAGGGTGCGACGAACTTGAGCCTGGCCGTCGACCCCTTCGTTCCGGGTGCTGAAGTTGTCACGTTCCAGGTGACGAAGACCAACCCGAGCGAGGCTGGAAGTGGCTTCGTCGTCGGTACAGACGGCGCGGGACTGACCTGCCAGATTCAGGTCCAGATTCCTGCCAACGGCACGCCGCCTCCGCCCGACGACACGACTCCGCCCGTTTGCGGAGCGATCGAGTTGGAGTATGTCAACGGTGTCTTGAGTGCCATCGTCTCCTCGGCAACCGATCCCGAGAGCGGAATCGCTGAGGTCCGCTTCACCACCACCCGCAACATCCTCGGGTTCGTTGGGCCGGATGCCGGCAGCCTGATGGGGCCGTACAGCCAGGGCCAGACCGTTTCCTTCGACCCGGAAACCACCTCGTCGATCGCACTCCGTGGAGAGCGCATCTCGATGGAAACCGGTGGCGCCTTCGTGGTGCGTGTGACCAACGGAGCAGGTCTGTCCAGTAATTGCGATCCGGTCGTCGCCCAGCTGTCCTCCGGTGCACCCGAGTCGTTCTCGCTGGAGCCCGCATATCCGAACCCGGTACGGCTCGGGATGCAGTCCGTACGCATCGGCTTTAGCGTAGCCGAACCGGGACCGGTCTCCGTCCGCGTCTACGATGTGGTCGGCCGCGAGGTCATGCGCCTTGTGGAGGACAACCTCGAAGCGGGGACCTATGAAGTCACCTGGGACGGAACGGACACATCAGGCAGATCGGTCGCGGCAGGCGTGTACATCTACCGCATCGAGGCAGGCGCGTTTGCTCAATCCCAGATCCTCACCATTACTCGATGACCTCAGCAAGTGACCGGTGGAATAACCGGTTCGGCTAAACGCAGCGGGGGAGCGGCGCAATCCGCTCCCCCGCACTATTATCTGTCGGACTCACTCTGATTCGCTTCATGATTGTGTGGAGGG
>JBJHBB010000207.1:0-4959 GCA_050485265.1 Rhodothermales bacterium
ACTCTGACCAGTTGGACCAGCCGAAGGCCCCGGACCAGACGAGGCGCATCCGGCTGGCCTCGGCCAAGGTGCTGTCGCAATCCTGAAAGAGCGCCCCAACCTCGCGCGGATGAACCCGGTCGTCGAAGCCGCCTACGGCCACCGCGTACGTGTTCGCGTTGGCGCGCTCATCTTCGATGAGCCGGAGGATCCATCATCGCTGCTGCTCGTCGAGCATGACGGCATTCACGACGATGAGCCGTTCTGGACACCGGCCGGCGGTGGCATCGACTTCGGTGAGTCACTGACGACAGCCCTATCGAGAGAGGTGCGCGAGGAGACGGGTCTCGAAGTGCGTGTAGACAAACTCCGCTACGTGCTGGATTTCGTGCGGCCACCTCTGCACACCGTGAGCTTCTACTTCGAGGCCAGGATCGTTTCCGGTGAGCTCAAGATGGGCACGGATCCCGAACTGGGCGGATCTCAGTTGATCAGGAGCGTCCGCTTCATGGACTTCGCCGATTTACCAGGACTGACGGTCTACCCCGAACCCCTGCGTGAGCGGGTAGCGAGTGACGCGCGCCGCCGCTTTCCCGAGGGTACCGTGTATCTGGGAACGCTCCGATGAACCGCACGGTCTCGTCCGAGCAACTCCTGAGCGCGTTGCTGCTACTGGCGCTGATGGGCGCCGTCGCGGCAATGATGGCGCAAGCAGGAACGAGTCCCTCGGAGGCCCTCCTGCGCTACACGCTGGTCGCTCTGATCGCGACCTCGATCGCGCCGACCCACGTGCTGCTTCCGGATCCCTCGGTGCCGTGGCTCGTCCGCACGAACCCATCCCCGGGTCGTCTGCTGGCCCGGACCCTGAGTCGATTTCTGCCAAGTGTTACGGCTCTGATTCTGCCGGCCATCGCGATGGGGTGGATTCTGGGTGGTGTCCTTCCGGCTATCACCGCTGTCCTCCTGATCGTTGCCGCCTCCGGATACGCCTTCCACCACGTACTCGCGATCGGACCGATCTCTCAGGCCTGGCAGGAGGGCACCCGTGGTGAAACGTATCGACGGATCATCGCGCGGAGCCCGAATGCGAGCTTCCAGGTCCCACACGGGCTCGTCCCCCCGATGCTGGCCTCGATCCGCATCTTTCTGGTCGGGACGGCGATGGTGTTCGTCGTTGGCGTGGTGCAGCTCCCGTCCGTGCTCGCTGGCCTGATCGGTGCCGGCATCCTCGTATCGGCCTTCGGATGGCGAATCCACCGGTCATCTCTGAGCTTCGACCGGGCGCTCTATCAGAGCAGCGCGTTGTTCACTGAGCTCCTTCACAGCCCCACGATGCGCGCGGGATCGCGAGATCCGATCAGTATCGAGGCGGTCTACTGGGTGCCTAAGCGGTGGAGAGCGCATGCCTGGGCCGGTCTCCTTCAGCTCGACCGTCGCGTGCCGATGGGGCGACTTTTCGTCCTCAGTGCAATTCTGTTCTGGGGGATGATCGCTGCCGGGGCCTCGCCCACGACGATCTCGTTCTTCCTTCTGGCCGCCATCGTGGGCCGCAGTGCTGCGACGGTACGACATCGCAGGGCCGATATGTCCCCGCCCGCGTTCACGCTCGCGTGGCAGGGCCCGGCGGATTGGATCGCAACGCGCTTCTGGATGGGCACACGATGGACTCTCCCCTTCATCCTTGTATTGTCCCTGACAGCGATGTTCTCCGGAATCCTGTCCTGGGAGGCCGTGCTGCTGTGGACCGTAGTCGACATCGTTGTCGCCGGGATCTCGGCCATTTTTGCAACCCTCACCACAGAATATGCGCACCGACGTCGCTTCGCCTAGAGAACTCGCCGTACCGCTTCGTGGAGAGCGCGTCAGCAAGCGCTACGGACGGCGCGATTACGTTCTCCGCGACTTGTCGTTCGAGTTTAGGCCCGGTACGGGCGTCGCCATTCTCGGACCCAATGGCTCGGGGAAGACTACGCTGCTGAGGATGCTCACCTGCCTTGCGTTTCCGACCGATGGGATGATCCGATATGGGGACACCGACATCCACGAGCATCCGTACAGGTATCTCGCCAAAGTCGGCATCGTGAACGAGAGCGGCTCGCTGCCCGACCATCTCTCGGCCGAGGAGGTCGTTAAGTATGTCCTCGAGGCTCGGTCCCATTGTGCGGACGCCGCCTTTCAAGAGGCCGTGCTCGATGCCGTCAACCTCGACGAGAGACGCTCAGAACTTATCGGGACATACTCGACTGGGATGCGGCAAAAGACGCAGCTAGCGGCTGCGTTGGCCGCGCGCCCTCCCGTCCTTTTGCTGGATGAGCCCTTCCGCGGTCTCGACACCGAGACCACCGATCTCGTGCTTGACCTTCTGGCCCAATTCAAGTCCGCCGGCGGGCTCCTTGTATTCTCGTCGCATCAGGACGAAGCAGTGAACGCGCTCGCCGACGAGCAACTGGTGATGCGGCGTGCCTGACCCGAGTGGGCTACCGTGTCATGCTGTGGGGAATCAGCGCTCCCCGTCCAGGATCACCTCTGCCAGCCGGTAGTCGCCCTGGGACACGCCTGCAGCCAGCTGGGAGATGTTGGCCTCGCTGAGCATCCGCTCGACCATACTCCGCGCCGGCGCCCACGAATGGTGAAGCGGACACGGCTTGCGATTACCGCATTCCGGCAGACCGAGAACACACTCAGTGAAAATCGAGTTGCCATCCAGGACGTTGACGATCTCCTTTAACGTGATGTCTTCTGGACGACGTGCGAGTGCAACACCACCGTGCGGGCCACGCGACGAAATCAAGAGATCGCCGTTTATCAATGTCTGGGCGATCTTCGCGAGGAAGTGGTAAGGAATCCCCAGTGCGGCGGCGACACTCTTGATCGGGATCAAGCCTTCATCACGCCTCAGCGCGAGATACAGCGTGGTGCGAATGCCGTACTCACACGTTTTGGAAAGCAGCATGATTAATTTAGGATGGTTCTATCCTAATATAGACTGCCGCCGATGGCTTTGGCTATGAATCCACAGCCGAACTCGTCTACCTACAGGCGAGCTACCGCGATAAGGTCCGAGGCCTCGTCAACGTTCGGCAGGACAACCTCGTCAGAAGTTGCCGTCGCGTCCAACAGGAAGGCCGCGTATGCGTCGCGCTCACTGCCGTTGGCGTCGGAAGCGTCGAGCGTGCTCGAGATTGCAGACCATTGCTGATCGGCGATCTGACCCGCGAGATACCGAGCCAGGAGAATCGTCATCATCGACTGCCGCTTGGGGCGGAGCGATGCGCGGAAACGGCGACGTGCGATCGGATGCATGACCGGTTGAACTGGTGGTTGTTCGACTGCCTCTAACAATCCACGTGCCACCTCACTTAGACTTCAGATTTTGGCGACATGCACGGTTTCTGCACCTGGTTCGTCACGGGACCATTCCTGTTCTTCCCGATGAAACCACAATTGTACCGGCACCGCCGCACACCGCGCGCGGCCTCGCGGCCGGGCCAGGTCACGAAAGCACGATCTCCTTCCTGAGCCGCGCCACCGGAATTCCCAATTGTTCGCGGTACTTGGTGACGGTTCTCCGCGCGATCTCGATCCCCTTCTCCTCTACCATCGTGGCAATCCGCTGGTCCGACAAGGGCTTGGTCTTGTCTTCCTCGGCGATGATCCGCTCGATCAGAGCCTTGACCTCCTTATTCGAGACCTCCTCGCCGCTGTCGGTCGCCAATCCTTCACTGAAGAAGTACTTCAGCTCGTAGACGCCCCACTCCGTCTGGACGTACTTGCCATTCACCACGCGGCTGACCGTCGAGATGTCCATCCCGATGCGATCTGCGATGTCCTTCAAGATCATCGGCCTGAGATGCCCTTCGCCGTGCCGAAAGAAGCCATCCTGAATCTCGACGATTGACGACATCACC
The DNA here is from genome assembly GCA_050485265.1 of Rhodothermales bacterium. Classification (GTDB taxonomy): domain Bacteria; phylum Bacteroidota; class Rhodothermia; order Rhodothermales; family JANQRZ01; genus JBJHBB01. The sequence goes on from JBJHBB010000207.1 coordinate 3,888, forward strand.
TTGATCATCGTCGCCCGGCGCTGATTGATCGAGTTGATGAACCAGCGTGCGCTCTCGAGCCGATTTTTGAGGAACTGCTTGGTGTCGTCGGAATCGCCGTTCCCCGCGCTCCGATTCTTCGGGCCAGACAACTGATTCCACAAGCGCCGGTAGTGCCGGTTGATTCGGAGCTCGGGGGCGTTGCGCCCGTTCAACGAGATGATGAACTCGTCATCGACCTCCTCGACGATGAAGTCGGGGGTGATGTAATTCGTCTGCGCGGTGAGCGCACCCTCCCCCGGCTTGGGATTCAGGCGCTGTATTAGGTCAAACGCCTCCTTGAGGTCCGACTCGTCCATGTCGAGGCGCCTCATCAGCGTCTCGAAATGTTTCATCGTGAAGGACTTGTACTCGTCCCTCACCATTGCGACGGCGTTTTCTCGACCGGGGAGGTCCACAGGCAGCAACTCGAGCTGGATGAGGAGGCACTCCTGCAGGTCTCGCGCCGCGATGCCCGGGGGATCGAGGCGTTGAATACGTTCGAGTACGCGCTCGACATCGTCCTCGGTCAGCATCAAGCCCCGGCTGAACATGAGGTCATCGACGATCGACTCGATCGGGCGGCGCAGATAGCCATCTTCGTCGATCGAGCCGATGATTTGATCAGCGATTACCTCATCTGACTCCGAAAGGTCGAGCATTCCGATCTGGTCGCGCAGATGCTCGGCCATGGAGCTGCGATAGGGCATCGGGATCTCCCGCTCTTCCTCCTCAGCCGACCGGTCCACCTGAGCCTTATAGCCGTAGAGGTCATCCGGGCTGTTCAGAAACTCGTCCCAGTCAAACTCGTCGTCGCTATCTCGCTCGCTCGCTGCTTCTGCTGCCTCGTCGGCTTCGCTGGCCGGCGCAGGATCGTCATCGGTGAGGATCTCGTCATCCTCATCCTCCCCTTCCTCCAGTACCGGGTTGATCTCCAGCTCCTCTTTGATCCGCTGCTCCAGCTCGAGCGTCGGCAGTTGCAGCAGCTTGATGTACTGGATCTGCTGCGGCGAGAGCTTTTGCTGTAGAGACTGCTTCTGTTGGAGATTGAGCA
>JBJHBB010000208.1:0-4937 GCA_050485265.1 Rhodothermales bacterium
TCTTTTCACCTCCGCAAACTCACAAGTCTGCCTTTTACCACCATCCTGGTCAGAACCATGTGTCGCGACCCTTTTAAAGCATCGTTGCTGTTGCCCGATGCGGCGGAGGTGTCGGTAGCCGCCTACGACCTGCTGGGGCGCCGTGTGGCGGTGCTGACGGAGAGTCGCTTCGAGGCCGGTCGCCACGAGGTGGTGCTCGACGGCAGGGGCCTGGCGGCCGGCGTGTACGTCGTGCGCGCGGAGCTGATCGCCGACGATGCCCGGCGCCACCTGTTCTCTCAACGCGTAACGGTGGTGCCGTAGCGGCGGCTGTATCCGCCGCAAAAAAATAGGGCGCTGCCGTCCGGCAGCGCCCCTGAAGGCTGCGGGTCCGTGGTGGACTCTAGTACTGGCGGCTGCGGCGGCGGGCGTTTCGCTGCGCGCGCTCCTTGGCCAGTCGGCGCTCCTCGCTGGGCTTCGTGAAGGCCATGTTGGAGCGGTAGATGCGCAGCACGCGGCTGCGGTTGACGACGCGCTTGAAGCGGCGCAGCGCGCGGTCGATGCTTTCCTTATCTCGAACTTTGATGCCGATCGACAACGGGACCTCCTTTACGAATGACGGTGGTTCTGGGAATGCGGGAGCCGACAAAGGTAGGGACGGACACCGTGCAGAACAAGATGGACTGCCTCCCGGAGGCTTGAAAAACCAGCGAACGAGGGCGGGTAACGGGGCGGGCGCGCCGTGGTAGCTTCGGGCACCCTGAGTGCTCATGAACGTCGTCCTCGCCACACGGAACCCCGGAAAGGTAGCAGAGCTCCGCGCGCTGCTATTGAATCTTCCCGTGGAGTTGCTCTCGGCGGCCGAGATCGAGGGCGCCCCGGAGGTCGAGGAAGACGCGCCCAGTCTGGAGGGCAACGCTCGGAAGAAGGCCCTCTCGCTGGCCCGACACACCGGACGGCCCGCCCTCGCCGACGACACTGGCCTGGAGATCGAGGCTCTGGACGGCAGGCCGGGCGTCCACTCTGCCCGCTACGCCGGTGGCGATGCCGACGATGCGGCCAACCGCGCCCGAGTCCTTCGCGAGCTGCAGACGGTCGGCAATCGGCGCGCCCGCTTTCGCACTGTTCTCGCGTTTGCCGTCGGGGAGGAGGTGCGACTGTTCGAGGGCGTCTGCTCGGGCGTGATTGCCGAAGGCGAGCGTGGTGAGCAGGGGTTCGGCTACGACGCCGTCTTCATCCCTGACGGCCACAAGGTGACGTTCGCCGAGATGTCGCCAGAGCAAAAGAACGCGGTCAGCCATCGCCGAAGAGCGCTCGACCGCTTCACCGAGCACCTCCGATCCGCCCTTGCCGCTTAACATGATCGCACTCGTACAACGTGTCTCTCGTGCGAGTGTCGTGGTCGACGGAGGCGTTGTAGGCCGGATCGGCCACGGCCTTCTCATACTCCTGGGCGTGCACGGTACCGACACAGAGCAAGAAGGCGCGTGGTTGGCGCGTAAGGTGGCGAACCTGCGCATCTTCCCCGACGAGGAGGGCAGAATGAATCGCTCGTTGACGGACGTCGGCGGCGAGGCCCTCGTGGTGTCCCAGTTCACCCTGTACGGGGACGCGCGCAAGGGCAATCGACCGTCGTTCGTTGAGTCTGCCGGGCCGGAGCTGGCCGAGCCTCTCTATGAGGCCTTCGTTCGCGATCTGGCCGGCGCGATCGGCCGGCCGGTGGCGACCGGCGAGTTCGGCGCGATGATGCAGGTCGAACTCGTCAACGACGGGCCGGTCACACTCTGGCTCGAACGCAGGGCCGAGGGTTAGGCGGGAAGTCGTTTGGGAGACGGTGATAGGGTGAAAGGGTGAAATCAGGCGCGCTGAGGCCGATCTGTGACGTTTATTGCCTCGACATCGGCCCGACTATCTTCACCACGTTCCAATAACACTCATTCCATGCACCACGTATTCGCCGCGGCTCTCCTCGTGGCTCTATTTGTTTTCCCGGCCCAGGCCCAGGACTCGTTGACCATCCTCCACAACGCCACCATCTACACCGTCGACGCGGACGATTCCGTGGCGGAGGCACTGGCCTTCGAGAACGGCGAGATCGTGGCCGTCGGGACGGAGGCCGAGCTAACGGAGCGCTTCCCCGAGGCTCTGCGGATCGACGGGGAAGGGCGGACCGTCGTGCCGGGCCTCATCGACGCGCACGGCCACGTGATGGGGTTGGGGAATAGCCTTCTGCAGGCAAACCTCGTGGGTGCGCGCTCGGTGGATGAGGCAGTCGAGCGGCTGGTGGAGTTCGAGGCGCAATTGCCCGACGGCGCGTGGCTGCAGGGTCGGGGATGGGATCAGAATGAGTGGCCGGTTGCGGAATTTCCCTCGGCCGCTGACCTCGATGCAGCCTTCCCCGGCAGGCCCGTCTACCTGACGCGCGTTGACGGCCACGCGGCCTGGGTCAACACAGCCGCGATGCGGCTTGCTGGCGGCCTGGATCAGGTGGCTGACCCACCGGGAGGTCGCATTTTGCGCGATAACGCCGGCGCCGCCACGGGCGTCCTGATCGACGCGGCCATGAGGCTGGTGCGCGACCGAATTCCGGCGCCGTCCACCGACGAGCTGCGGATGGCGCTCGATCTGGCGCTGGCCGAGACCGCCCGCTACGGCCTCACGGGCGTCCACGACGCCGGTGTGACGCTGCAGCACGTTGGCCTCTTCCGAGAGGCGATCGATGCCGGACGGTTTCCACTTCGCGTCTACGGGATGATTGGGGGGCCGGGGGCCACACTCGACCACTTCTGCGAGGAAGGCCTGCTCGACGACCATGATGGTCGACTCACCGTGCGATCGATCAAGCTCTACATCGACGGCGCGCTCGGCAGTCGAGGCGCGGCTCTGCTCGAGGACTATGCGGACGAGCCGGGGAATCGTGGTCTGTTGCTCTATGATGAAGGCGACTTCCGCGATGTCGTCCAGCGCTCGGTGAGTTGCGGCCTCCAGGTCAACACGCACGCCATCGGCGATCGCGGTGCGCGGAAGGTTCTGGATGTGTATGAGGAAGTGCTCCGGGGCGACCACGACGGCCGTCATCGAATGGAGCATGCGCAAGTCGTTCACCCGGACGACTACAGTCGCTTCGGCGAGCTCGGCGTGATCGCCTCGATGCAGCCCATCCACGCCACGAGCGACATGGGCTGGGCCGAGGCGCGGCTCGGAGCCGAGCGCACGCACGGGTCTTACGCCTGGCGGACTCTGCTCGACCACGGGGCGCGGCTCGCTCTCGGAAGCGACTTCCCTGTGGAGCCCGTCAATCCCATGCTAGGTATCTATGCGGCCGTCACGCGCATTGACGCGACAGGCCACCCCCCGGGCGGCTGGAGAATGGAAGAGGCCCTCACCCGCGCCGAAGCCCTTCGCGGCTTTACTATCGACGCCGCCTACGCCGGCTTCGCCGAGGACCGACTGGGCTCCCTCGAGCCAGGTAAGCGCGCCGATTTCGTGATCCTCGATCGTGACATCCTTGCGGTCCCTGCCGAAGAGTTTCTGGAGGCGCGGGTGGTTGCGACGTACCTCGACGGTGTAGTTGTCTACGAGGGTGCGAATTGACGAATCCCCCGTAACATCGCGCACGCCGGCCCGGTATAGCGTTGCGACGTTCCGGCCCCCTCGGTAGCTTCCCTGCCGCCCTGCGAACAACTTTCTGCACTATGTCCCCCACCACCTTCGAAGACGGCCCCCTCGCGGCAAGCCTCGGTGACGCCGATGCGGTGAGCGGTCGGACCGCCGTCGCGGGCGGACGAGTCCTGCTCGGCAAGGAGGCGATCGAGCGGATCAAGGACGACTCGATCGGGAAGGGGGATGTTCTCGTGACGGCGAGGGTGGCGGGAGTGATGGCCGCCAAGCAGGCCAGCCTCCTGATCCCTACTTGCCAGGGCGTGCTGCTATCGGGGATCGACATCGAGTTCGAGATCGACGAGGCGGCGTCAGCCGTCGACATCCGGGCCTACGCAAAGGCCAGCGGTTCGACCGGAGTCGGCATGGAGGCGCTCACTGCCGCTTCGGTGGAGGCACTGACGAGCGTGGACAAGTGCAAGTCACTGGCGCGCGACGCCTCGATCACCGATCTACACCTGATCGCCAATACCGGCGGCCATAGCGGCGCCTACCGGCGGTCCGACTAGCGCCATTCGACATTCTCACCTACACACGCTGATCTGATGGACGCGCTCTTTGCGACGGGTGGCCTCGTGGTCATTATTGCCGTCCTCGCCTTTCTCATCCTCTTCCTGTACTTCATCCCGCTCGGGTTGTGGGTGACGGCGTACTTCTCAGGCGTTCGCCTGGCGCTGGTACGTGACCTCGTGGGGATGCGCCTCCGCAAGGTGCCGCCTGCGCTCATCGTCAAACCCCTCATCAACGCGCAAAAGGCGGGACTCTCGCTCGGGGTGAACACCCTGGAGGCGCACTATCTGGCGGGGGGTAACGTCGACAGAGTGGTGAAGGCGCTCATATCGGCGGACAAAGCCAACATCGAGCTGCCCTTCCAGCAGGCCGCGGCCATCGATCTCGCGGGACGTGACGTGCTCGAGGCCGTGCAGGTCTCGGTGAACCCGAAAGTCATCAACACCCCGCGCGTCGCGGCGATGGCCAAGGACGGCATTCAGCTGATCGCCGTCGCCCGCGTGACGGTGCGCGCCAACATCAATCGTCTCGTTGGTGGAGCGGGGGAGGAGACGATTCTCGCGCGCGTCGGTGAGGGCATCGTTTCTACCATCGGTTCGAGTGATGGCCACAAGGCGGTCCTGGAGAACCCTGACATTATCTCGAAAGCGGTCCTTAACAAGGGCCTCGACGCCGGCACAGCCTACGAGATCCTGTCGATTGACATCGCGGACGTTGACGTTGGAAAGAACATTGGCGCCGAGCTCCAGACCGACCAGGCCGAGGCCGATAAGCGTGTCGCCCAGGCC
>JBJHBB010000209.1:0-4924 GCA_050485265.1 Rhodothermales bacterium
CATCTCGGCCGAGAGCACGGTCCAGGCGAAGCTCCCCGGCCGCCTCGTCTTCGAGAACCTGCGTACCGTCACTCACGACACCGATGACGGCGAGCGCGAGGTCGTGCTCAGCCGCCAGGGCGAGATCCGGGTGATGGATGCTAAAGAGGATGGGCGCATGCTGATCAGCTACCCGATTCCCTACGGCGCCGAAGTTCTCGTGACCGACGGCCAGGAGGTCGAGAAGGGTGCGGTGCTTGCCTCGTGGGACCCGTACAACTCGGTCATTCTCTCCGAGGTCGCGGGTGAGGTCGTCTTCCAGGACATCGCCGAGGGCACGACTTATCGCGAAGAGTCCGACGAGCAGACCGGATACAAGGAGAAGGTGATCACCGAGACGCGCGAGCGCTCGATGACACCGACCATCCTCGTTCGCACCGCCGACGGCAAGAAGGAATACACGATGCCGGTGCGCGCGCGCTTGCAGGTGGACGAGGGCGATCGTGTCCAGGCCGGACACGTGCTCGCCAAGATTCCGCGCCAGAGCGCCAAGACCCGTGACATTACCGGAGGTCTGCCGCGCGTCATCGAACTGTTCGAGGCCCGTCAGCCCACCGATCCCGCCGTGGTTTCGGAGATCGACGGTGTGGTGTCCTTCGGCGGCCGTAAGCGCGGCAGCCAGGAGGTCATCGTCACCAGCCGCGACGGTGCTACCGAGAAAACGTACCTCGTCTCTCTGTCGAAGCACCTTCTCGTGCACGAGAACGACTTCGTTCGCGCCGGTGACCCCCTCTCGGACGGTCAGATCTCCCCGCAAGACATCCTGGCCATCCAAGGCCCGACCGCCGTTCAGGAGTATCTGGTGAACGAGGTCCAGGAGGTCTACCGCCTCCAGGGCGTGACGATCAACGACAAGCACATCGAGGCGATCGTCCGCCAGATGATGCAGAAGGTTCGCGTAACCGATCCGGGAGACACGATCTTCCTCGAGGGTGACCTAGTTAGCCGGTTCCAGCTCGAGGAGGCCAATGATGCCCTCTACGACATGTTCGTGGTGACGTCACCCGGCGCCTCGGACCTGCCGATCGGGGAGATCATCAACCGCAGGCGCGTGCGCGACACGAACTCGGACATGAAGCGCCAGGACCTCGAGGAAGTGGAGGTGCGGTCCGCCGAGCCGGCGGTCGCCGAGCCGGTCCTTCTCGGGATTACGCAGGCGGCCCTCGCCACGGACTCCTTCATCAGCGCGGCCTCCTTCCAGGAGACCACCAAGGTCCTCACCGACGCGGCTATCACTGCGAAGAGCGACGACCTGCTTGGCCTCAAGGAGAATGTGATCGTCGGGCAGCTCGTGCCGGCCGGTACGGGACTTCGACGTTACCGCGATCTCGTCGTCGGGTCCAAGAAGGAACTCGAAGCGCTACAGGCTGCGGTTTCTGGCCATGCGGCGCTGGACGGTGGCGACGGCAGCAGACGCGAACCCGTCCGCTCGGACATCTAGGCCAATCGCATATCAAGCAAAGAGCCCCGGCCGCCATAGGCAGCCGGGGCTCTTTCTCGTAGAGTTGTTAGGGCGGATCTACCTGTTGTAAGCCGCAATCGCGTTGTTGCGGGCGCCTCGCTGGAGAAGCGGCACGATACCATTGACCGCAACCGCGAACAGCACCCCGGATCCGGCGATGGCGATGCCGCTCGGGCCCTCGATGTTGCCGAACTCGATAACGGCACCAGTCGCGACGAGTGCGCCGCCAACCGCCATGGCGCCAACGCCTACGTTGCCGTAGAACCGCTCGCGATTCATGTGTTGCATCGCAGCATCATGACCGGCGAAGTGCTGGCGCAGGTCAGCGGTGGTGAGAGGCCGGATGGGACCGTCGCCCATCTGGTAGTATTCAATGCCACCGGTTCGTGCGGGACGGTAGATCTGCATCCGCCCGTGCGTGGTCCTTTCGAGAAGCTCGAAACGGGACGCTGTCATCTGGTAGACGGCGAACTCACCGTCGGCAGAGGCGAACTCGGAGACGTCGGCTAGCTGATATGTGGTGCCGTTCGCCTCGACCGAGCGGGCGCTTTCAGGCGCACGATCGAGCGACACGACGCCGACGATGGTTTCACCGTTGCGGAGCTGCACGAACTGCTCGCTTTCGACCACCGTTCGGCTGGTGGGTGCGATGGCTGCAGCGCTCTGGGCATAGGCTTCGCCGCCCAGCATGGCAGCGATAGCGAGGAGAGTCAGGAAGGTGCGCGTCATTATCCCGGGGATGATTGGAGGGCAGGTCGAGGGCCCGGTGGTCGGGCGCATCGGTCCCCGGGGATATCGGCCTTCGCCGGCGGTCGTTAAGTGGCCTCGAAATAGGACCGGCCAGCGTAACCGCTCCTCACCAATCCAACGCTACGCGCCTACCGCCGTTGCTCGCGGAGCTCCTGCAAGTCCCGTTGCAGCTCTTCATCCGCCAGTCCACGCTGGATGAGTAGCGCGGCCGCGATCGAAAGCGCGATGGTGACCAAAAGGAACAAAGTGAGGACGATTCGTGAACGCCTGCGACTGAGCGTCTTCGCTGAGAACTTCGGGTCGTCGGTGTTCATCGGGGCGGGAGTTGGCTCCATCGGTGTACCACGGCCTTCAGGTAGGTCAATGCGACGTTCAGGTTCTCCACGGTATTCCACTCGAATCGGCTGTGGAAGTCGTAACCCCCAGTGAAGAGATTCGGCGTGGGAATGCCCATCTCAGAGAGTCGCGCGCCATCGGTGCCTCCTCGCACGGGTGCCGTACGGACCTCTACGCCGATATCCTCACCAGCGGCCACCGCGACACTCACCGTACGAGGGTCGATCTCATCGATATAGCTGCGCATGTTGCGATAGCGATCCTCAATGGACAGGTCGATAATGGCGTCGGGATACTTCGTCTTCAACTCATCGATCACCTCCACAAGCCATTCCTTGCGGCGTTCCAATCCCTGCTGCTCAAAATCCCTGAGCAGCACTTCCACTCGTGCCGTCCCCGGATCGTCGGCAGTGACACGATGCGGATGCAGGTAGCCGTCTCGCCCACGGCTCGTCTCTGGTGCGTCTTTCGGAGGGAAAGCGCTAATCAAGTCAGCCGCGATGCGCACAGCGTTGACCATCGTGCCGTAGGCGTATCCCGGGTGAACGTTCACGCCTCGAATCGCGACGACTGCCTCAGCCGCGTGGAAGGTCTCGTCGTAGACGACGCCCATTCCGCCTCCGTCGACGGTGTACGCCACGTCTGCACTGAAGCGGCTCATGTCCAGGTGATCGACGCCACGGCCAATCTCTTCGTCTACCGTGAAGAGCACGCGCAGCTCCGGTATCGGTAGGTTTAGTGCAAGGACGTCGTCGACCAACTGCATGATCAGTGCGACGCCGGCCTTGTCGTCGGATCCCAGCAGCGTCGTTCCATCACTGGTGATCAACTGGTGGCCAACATGATCGAGCAGCGCAGGCTGTCGAGCCGGATCCAGAGTGACCTGCGGATCACCAGGCAGGGTGACCGTACCACCTTGATAGGCTTCGTGAACGATCGGGCGCACCGGGCCGCCAGGTTCGTCCGGTGAGGTGTCTACATGTGCGACGAGCCCGAGCTTCACGCCGCTGCGGTCGCCCAGTGCAGGCACGACGGCGTACACATAGCCGTGCTCGTCCATGTGTGCTGAGACTCCGAGTGCGTCCAGTTCGGCCTTCAGAAGACGTGACAGATCGAGTTGCCTCGTCGAGGAGGGCACCGTGGCCGACTGCGGATCCGCCTGAGTGTCGATGCGGACGTAGCGCAAGAAGCGCTCGACGATGGGCGGCAGATCGTGAACGTTGGTGCTCATGCGCAGGCACAGGCTGAGGGGGGTCGGAAAGCTACTGGAGGTGTGCTGAGGGCGCCCTCACCGGATCTTGATCGCGCAGGCGGAGTAGCTACGTAACACTGTTAACAGCACGTCGGAGCCAGCATGTCGCAGCCCTCGAACAACGGATCGCGCGCCTCTGGCCCCGATCTGCGTCGCTCGATCCTCGACACCTCGCGCCACCTACTCGTAGCTGAGGGATACAGTGGGCTCTCGATGCGCCGAATCGCCAAGAGCGTCGGCTGCTCAGCGACCAGCATCTATCTGCACTTCGAGAGTAAAGACGCGCTTGTCCATACGCTCATTGACGAGGGAATGGACATGCTCTACCAACAGCTTCGGCAGGCCTACGAGGAGGTCGAGTTGCCGCTGGAGCGCATTAAGGCCATGTGCAGCGCCTACGTCGAATTCGGTTCGAGCAACCCGGAGTATTACGAGGTGATGTTCATGCTTCACCCTGAAAGGATGGAGCGCTATCCCGCCGAGAAGTACAGGCGCGCCCGCCGCAACCTGGAGATCTTCCAGAGCGCCATTGAGCGCGCGGCCGACGCTGGCCACATCGACCGCTCGGACGCGGAGCTTCAGACACAAGTCCGCTGGACGGCCCTGCACGGTGCCGTGGCCTTGATGATCGCGCGCCGCGTGGACGTGCGGATCGACCGTGAGGTCTACGTCGGCGGCGTCATCTCCCATGCCGTCGCCGGATTGTCGAGGTCACACTCGGCTGTTTGAGTCCCCTCCGTACTTATTGCCATTATCGCGACCATGACCGAACGAGCAATGAAGATCCACACCGCCCCTCCAGGATCGGGCACCGTGACTCGTGGCGTGACGCTGCCGCAGTTGCTCGATGACGGAGCTCGCACCTTCCCGAACCAGCTCGCCTTCAACCAGCCTCACGACGGTGGCTGGACGCACTGGTCGAACAACGAGTTCAAGCAAGCAGCCGACGAGGTTGCGCTGGGCCTGCGCGAGCTCGGCCTCGAAAAGGGCGATCGAGTTGCGTTCTTCCTGAACAGCGACCTCTATTTCACGCTCGCCGACTTTGGCTGTCTGATCGCCGGTCTGGTCAACGTCCCGCTGTACAC
>JBJHBB010000210.1:0-4923 GCA_050485265.1 Rhodothermales bacterium
CACCAATACAGCGCCGAGAAGGAGCGTCGCTAGTCGGGTCATCAAAGTCGTCGTTTGTTGAGGCCTGAAGCTACGCACCCTCCAACTGCCACTACATGCCGCCGCGCAGCGAGGTGAACACGACCACGGCAGCGAGCGCCCAGACGTAGAACGAGAAGTAGCGGAATCGCGCCGCGTAGAGCAGCTTCAGGACGAGCATCAGCGCGCCGATGCCCACGACGGCTGCCACCACGAAGCCCACCAGGAACGCCGATGGTTCGAGCGTCATCGGCTCGCCGCTCATCACAAGCTTCAAGAACTCGACCCCGGTGGCGGCGATGATGGTGGGGAAGGCGATGAAGAAGCTGTACTCGGCCGCCCACCTGCGTTTCATCCCCGCGAAGAGGGCGAAGGCGATCGTCGTCCCGCTGCGGCTCAGTCCCGGCATGAGAGCGAGACCCTGCGCAATACCGATGATGAATGCGATGCCGAGGCCTACATCCTTCAAACCGACCTTCCGCGCAGGAAGGATGTCCGTCCACCACAGAAGGATCCCCGTAACGGTGAGGGAGGCCGCGATGAGCATCGGATTGGCGAAAACGGACTCGAAGACTCCCCGCATCGTGAGCCCGATCACGCCAGTGACGAACACGGAGAAGAGCCCGAGTCCCGTCAGCTTGAGGTAGAGCCGGCCAATCGGCGACAGATCCCCCGCAAGCGCCTCACGCGCACCGCGAAAGGTGTAGCGAATCAGGTGGCCCAGGCTCTTGCGGAAGACCACCGCGATGGAGACTAGCGTGCCCACGTGCACCACCAGATCGAAGAGAATCATCTCCGGTGAGTGCGGGTCGGGCAGACTGGAGCCCCGCGCCTGCAGATAATGCTGCATGAGCGCCAGATGGCTCGTCGAGCTCACCGGGAAGAACATGAAGATGCCCTGGATCACGCCCAGGAGCACGGCCTCCCAGAGAGTCATGGGGAGCGGGATGGGTGATGGAAAGGTCGCCCCGGGACGCACATCAGCATTCCGGCGTTCCGATCACGAACGCTTCGGACGGAACCCTCACAACCAGTGAACCACGAGCGGAGATAGCTTGCACCGACCGATCTGCGATCCCATGCACAGTAGAGACCCACGAGTCGACGCCTACATCGAGCGCGCACCCGATTTCGCGCGTCCTGTCCTCACCCACTTGCGCAAGGTGGTCCATAGCGCGTCACCGCTGATCGAAGAGGACATCAAATGGGGCGTGCCATACTTCACCTACAAAGGATTGCTGTGTGGAATGGCGGCGTTCAAGAATCACGTCGCCTTCGGATTCTGGAATGAGGCGGCCCTTGAGGGCGAGGAGACAGTTGAAACTGCGATGTGGCAGTTTGGCCGAATTAGGTCCCTCGACGACCTGCCATCGCCCGATACGATCACTGGCTTCGTCCTGAAGGCCATCGATCTGAATGAGCGCGGGGTCAAACCCCAGCGGCGCTCCGCAGATGAAGTGGTCGTCCCCCAGGAACTCGCCGACGCGCTGGACTCGGATCCGCGCGCGCGGGAAGCGTTTGCCGCAATGACCGCCAGTCAGCAACGTGAGTATGCCGATTGGATCGCTGATGCGAAGAGAGACTCGACCCGAGAAAAGCGGCTGGCGACCGCCATCGAATGGATCTCCGAAGGCAAGACACGTAACTGGAAGTACCAGTGACGTGAGCTCTCTGCGCTAGCTGAGCACCTTTCGGTAGAAGTCGAGCGTGGTTTCGGCGACGGCTCGCCACGAGAAGTGCTCCTCGACGCGCCGGCGTCCAGCTCTACCCATCGCTACGCGCCGGTCCGGATCTACCATGAGCTCGTTGATGGCGTCGGCCAGAGCTGAAGAGAACTGGTCTGGGTCGATGGGTTCCGCATCGGATGGGCTGCGTGAAGTCAGCGGGACCAAAAGCCCGGTCTCGCCTTCGATCACGATGCCGGGGATACCGCCGACAGCGGACGCGACCACCGGCACCTCGCACGCCATCGCTTCGAGGTTGATGATGCCAAACGGCTCATAGACAGACGGGCAAACGAAGACTGCAGCGTGCGTGTACAGAGTGATGATCTGCTCGCGCGGCAGCATCTCACTGATCCAGACGATGCGGAGGTCCGACGACTCCCTGGCCTCGGCCACCGCAGCCTCCATTTCTGCACCGATTTCCGCCGTGTCTGGGGCGCCGGCTGCGAGGACGACCTGCGTGCCTGGCCGTAAGTGCTGCAGCGCTCGCACGAGGTGGATGATGCCCTTCTGTCGCGTGATCCTCCCTACGAACAGAACGTATGGCGAGTCGTCGATTCCAAGCCGCTGCAGCACGGCGGGATCGGGCCGAGGTCGGTACTCGTCGAGGTCGATCCCATTCGGTATCACCTGCACGCGGTCCTCCGGGACGTCGTACAGGGACATCACGTCGTGCCTCATCGCCTCTGAGACTGCGATAACTCCGTCGGCGTTCTGGTAGGCCGTTCGCTCGATCCACGACGACGCGTGGTAGGCTGTCCCCAGCTGCTCGACCTTCCAGGGGCGGTGGGGCTCCAGCGAGTGCGTGGTTTGGATCAGCCTGGCGCCGGTCAGCTGCTTGGCCACGCAGCCGGCGAAGTGACTGTACCACGTGTGTCCGTGAGCGATGTCGGTATCGAGCGGCACAGCGCCGGCCATCACCAGGTCCCGCGAGAGCGTGTCCAGGAGCTTCGCGTGGCGGGCGTCCTGCGCCTCGATCGCAGCGCTCGCCTCGACCCCCCGAACGATCAGCTGACCTTCTTCCGAGTGTTGGTCCCCAAAGCTGAAGACGCGCACCGCGTGCGCACCTTCGTCGGCACCTGCGAGTTCGCGTGAGAGATACTCGACATGTACGCCGGCGCCACCGTAGATGTAAGGCGGGTACTCGTTGGTCAGGATGGCGATGTTCACGGTGGGGAAGGATGGTGGCGTGTCCCGCCTCAAGAGGTCAGCATGCCTTCTCGAGTATCAGGATGGACAGTGGGGGGAGGGTGAGCACGATCGACTGGTCGCGACCGTGCGCTGGGACGGGGTGTGACTCCACACGACCGTAGTTGCCGTGGCCCGACCCGCCGTAATCGTTCGAATCCGAGTTCAGGACTTCCCGCCAGACTCCTTCGGACGGCACGCCGATCCGGTAATTGGACCGGGGAAGGGGAGTGGCGTTGAGGACGAAGAGTAGTCGACGACCGCCGCCCTTGCGGATGTAGGTCACCACGGATTGGTCGCGATCGCTGTAGTCGATCCATTCGAAGCCGTCCGGCGAATCGTCGTGAAGAGAGGGGTGATCGCGATATAGCCCGAAGACGTCCGCGACCCACTTCTCGATTCCCGCGTGGCGGGCGTCTTCGCGGAGGTGCCAGTCGATCTGTCGGTCGTGGCCCCACTCGGACCGCTGCCCGAACTCGCCGCCCATGAACAGCAGTTTCTTGCCGGGACTCCCCACCATGTGACCGTAGAGCAGTCGGAGGTTGGCGGCCTTCTGCCAGTCGTCGCCCGGCATCTTTCCCCACAGCGAGCCCTTGCCGTGCACGACCTCATCGTGCGATAGCGGCAGCGTGTAATGCTCCGAGAACGCGTAATGGAAGGGAAAGGTCAGGTCATGGTGATGGTATTTCCGGTGCACGGGCTCCTTGGTCACGAACTCGAGCGTGTCGTGCATCCAGCCCATGTTCCACTTGTAGAGGAAGCCGAGGCCTCCATCGTAGGTGGGTTTGGACACGCCGGGCCACGCCGTGGACTCCTCGGCGATGAGGATGACCGAGGGGTGATGGGCGTAGATCTCCTCGTTGACGGCCTTGAGGAGCTCGATAGCATCGAGATTCTCGCGTCCGCCGAACACGTTCGGCGTCCACTCATCGCGACTGTAGTCCAGATAGAGCATCGAGGCGACAGCGTCGAACCGGAGGCCGTCGAAGTGGAACTCGTCGATCCAGTACCGGGCGCTCGAGATCAGGAAGTTGCGCACGCCCCTGGAGGAGTAGTCGAACACGAAGGTCCCCCAGTCCGGATGTCGGCGCATGCGTGGATCCGGGTGCTCGTAGAGCGGCGTTCCGTCGAAGTCGGGGAGCACCTGCGGGTCGGTGGCGAAGTGCGCCGGTACCCAGTCCATCAGCACGCCGATGCCTCGCTGGTGGAGGTAGTCGACCAGGTAGCGCAGGTCGTCAGGGGAGCCGTATCGGAAGGTCGGCGCGAAGTATCCCACGACCTGATATCCCCACGATCCGTAGTACGGATGCTCGAGCAGCGGCATGAACTCGACGTGCGTGAAACCGAGCCGCTCAACGTGGTTGGCCAGCGGCTCAGCGATGTCACGGTAGCCGAGGCTCCTTCCGTGCTCGACGTGTAGCCACGAGCCCAGGTGCAGTTCGTAGATCGAGACGGGCTCAGTCAACGACTCCGGACCTTTGCGCGAGGCCATCCAGTCGCCATCTCTCCAGGAGTAGGACGATTCGGTGATGATCGACGCCAGCCCGGCGACAGGGTCGCCACTCGGTTCGGGCGGCTCCATCTGGAATGCGTAGGGATCGCTCTTGTCCCACGCCGAGCCGTGCCGGCCGATCCGATACTTATAGCGCTGTCCGGCCCGCGCGCCGCGCACGTATCCCTGCCAGAGGCCGGCGCCGACGTTGTCTAACGAATTCCGGTCCGGCTGCCATTCGTTGAAGTCCCCGACGACCTGTACCAGGTCGGCGTGCGGCGCCCATACGGAGAACCACGTTCCCTGTCGGTTCGGATGCGCTCCCATGAAGGTGTACGCGTCGGAGACGCGACCTTCATCCCACCGCTGGATCTGTGACTTGTCGAGACGTGACATGCTTTGAATTGAGCCTGGATCGGCTGCTTAACAGGATGTGAGTTCAGAGAGACGGATCTTCAGTTGCGGCGTGGATCAATCGTCGCAAACTGGACAGGGGAAGGG
>JBJHBB010000211.1:0-973 GCA_050485265.1 Rhodothermales bacterium
GCGCCGGTGACTTCAACCTCGAGAACCGGCTGGGCATCTGGTTCGTCGGCCCGCAATGGAGCCGGCGCCCGAAAGCGCCGGTGACGGGTACGTCTGGTTCGGCACCCGCCGGGACGCCCAGCCCGCAATGGAGCCGGCGCCCGAAAGCGCCGGTGACCCTTGGGTGTCTGGGAAGCCGACGGCGACGCGGATTGGCCCGCAATGGAGCCGGCGCCCGAAAGCGCCGGTGACCTGGACGGTCGGGCAGGATCACGCCCACTACGCCACCCCCGCAATGGAGCCGGCGCCCGAAAGCGCCGGTGACCCGGGCGCAACGTCAGACGATCCAGGAGGGCCAGGAGCCCGCAATGGAGCCGGCGCCCGAAAGCGCCGGTGACCGGTCCCGGTGCGCGTACCGCCGGTGTGCTCGACCACCCGCAATGGAGCCGGCGCCCGAAAGCGCCGGTGACCGCAACCCTGGTAGCGGCGGCGGTGGCGGGCACTCGATCCCGCAATGGAGCCGGCGCCCGAAAGCGCCGGTGACCGGCCTACCAGCCACCCGTGCCACCCCCTGATCGCCCTTCCCGCAATGGAGCCGGCGCCCGAAAGCGCCGGTGACCGGGTCTATTCAGTGTCCTCAACAGCGCGCTGTTACACGACCCGCAATGGAGCCGGCGCCCGAAAGCGCCGGTGACTCGGGCACGACGAAGGCCCCCGGCCCGCCGTGAGGCGCCCGCAATGGAGCCGGCGCCCGAAAGCGCCGGTGACCAGTCCCGAGCGGTGGTTCGCATCGGCGTGGACGGCAACCCGCAATGGAGCCGGCGCCCGAAAGCGCCGGTGACGCTGGTTGCGTGACCGACGGTCGCCTGCGGTGCTGTGCCCGCAATGGAGCCGGCGCCCGAAAGCGCCGGTGACTGCCCATCGACCGGGCCGACGGGCACTGCTCGAGGCTCACGCAATGGAGCCGGCGCCCGAAAGCCCCGGTGACCAAGGA
>JBJHBB010000211.1:983-4913 GCA_050485265.1 Rhodothermales bacterium
ATCGCGCCGGTGACCACTGTCTACTTCGGGTTCGGACGCGAAGCGATCACCCCCGCAATGGAGCCGGCGCCCGTAAGCGCCGGTGACCGCTCGCTCGAATTGATGGTCCTGACCAGCGAAAACACATCGATGTGCGAGCGGTGCTGGAAGAGTAGCGACCTTGTCTTCGATGTGGAGTTGTCAAGGAGCCTTATGTGCGGCAATTCCGCTCAGTTTGGACGGTGGCAGGCCGTGCGAGTGGTCCCAGGGACATAGTGCGGAACCCGAGCGCTCGCAGAGGACTTAGACGATCATCGGGCCTCCGTCGGGAAGGCTGAAAGGTCGTGATCCGATAAACGTGAAGCAAGTGCGACCAGACCCGTCGGTCGGTCCGAGATCGACTAGGGCGACAGAATCCACCTTCAGATTCATGACTGATCGCAGTTCGAGTTCGAGGGTGATCCGCTCACGCTTGTCAAGATCGCAGACGAACACGCTGTACTGCATTCGGGATCCGAAGGATCGCGCCACGTCATAGACCTCCCGCAGCCGCTGGTCGGTGCGGATGTCGTACGCGAGTATGTATCGGTGCCTCATCGCGCTCACCTCGTCGTGAGTGCTGCGTACTCAGGTACTTCGCCGACAACGTAAGCGGCTAGTAGGCGCCCCTGAAGTTCCATTAGACGCCGATACGTGGCTTTGTAGCCGAACCATGGATGTGTCAGCTCCGCCTCAAGGCGGCGCTCGTATGCACGAATGACCGCTCGACGTCCATCCTTAGTCAGCGCCACCCCTCCCGCACGAGTGACGAAGTCGCTCGGTCCGACCTCGCCGTTGTTGATGACCTGGATGACCACGGAATCAGCGACGATCGACCGGAACTCCTCGGCTAGGTCTAGGGCAAGCGCGGGCCTGCCGAAGCGGGGCCGATGGTAGAACCCCAGATACGGATCGAAGCCGATTCGGAAGGTGGTGACCGTGAGATCCTTCACCAGCAGTGAATAGACCAGCGAAAGGAGTGCGTTGACCCTGTCGGTGGGCGGGCGTCGGTTGCGGCCGTCGAACGCGAACTCGATCCTTGTCTGGTCGTCACGAATCATGGTGTGGAACGCCTGGTAGTAGCTTCGGGCTGCCGCCCCCTCGATGCCGCGCAGGCCGGCTGTGCTCTGCGCTTCCTCGGCAGCGTGGCGGAGGCGTCCAAGTCGCTGGATCGTCGTGCGTACGTCCGTTCGGGAGTTGCGTCGCAGAAGGGTGCGCGAATTCGCGATCTTGCCCGCGACCATCCTCGTTGCGATGTCGAGGCCACCCTGTCCCGCAAGCGCGACCTGGCGGCGGCGCAGTTGCACGTTCTTGGCGGGTAGACCGTGCGCAATGCCTGAGAACCACCCTCCATACGTGAAGTATGTCACTGGAAGCTCACGGGAGAACAGCCGCCGCATCGCTTGGGTGGTTACCTGGACGTTTCCTACGAGACACAACTCCGAGACATCGATCAGGCGGTTGCTCGCGATCACGTCGTCATGTTTCTTGACGACTAGGCGACCTTTATCCACTGTCACTCGAGCACCCTGCTCCTGGACATAGAGCGGACGCGTGTCACGATCACGCGGAATGAGCCGTCGCGGAGGGAGTTTGCGCCGTTCCGTCAGACTGTTGACTTCGTCGGGGAGGCAGATGCCGACGAGCGAGCATCTCGGGCACTTGGGGCTGTCGACCAGTGGGGGCGGGACGATATCGAGCTCAGCGACGTGACGAGCCTCTGCGAGCCGAGCGCGGGTGAGTTCCATGAGAGACTCGTCGAAGTCGACGGTCACACGCTGGCGTGCGCCTGCGAAGTACAGGATGCCGGTGTCACATGAATAGCCGGCATCGCGCAGGAGCAGGCCCTGAGCGCACAGCTGGATGCGTTCGGGTTCCCAGGACTTCTCGGGTATGTCCGGTGGGTGGCCACGCTTGATGTCGATGGGACGAACTGAATCGCCGTCACCCTCGATTACGTCGATCCGTGCGACGAGCCCGAGGGACTCCGATGCGAGCCGGACGGACTGCGCACGAATGAGTTCTCCGTCAGGTGGGAGCGGAGCCGACCCTCGTTCCTGATCGGCGATTCGATGGTGGAAGCGGCCTTCCACGGTGTCGTCATTGTCCTCGAACCTGGAGTCGACCCATTCCAGGTAGAACAAGCGGGCGCAGTAGGCGTACTCGTTGAGCATGCGCGCTGGGATCAGCTCCGGAGCCATGGTGTCGCCCGATTTCGTTCTCATGTCTGTCACCGACCACTCGCAAGGTCACTCGGTGCGAGAATCGCCGATAGGACGTGATTGGCGTACATGGGTCAGGTCTGCGACTCGACGTCGACGGGTACGAATGCGCCGATACCGAAGTGCGCGAGCGACCCGAGCACGATCGGTCCTGGTTGTGCTTCAGCAAAGTCCAGCCGGACGTGGCGCGCCGTTTTCGCTTGAGCTAGCGGTTGTGACAGGCGGTGTCGGCGAAATCGTTGCCATTGGTCGTCCAGCAACACGATCGAAACGTCGCTCGCGTCGGACGGCATCGCGCGGTGTTCGAGTTCTCGCCGGACCTGAGCCTCGAACCACGGAGACCACGGCTCTCGGCGCTTTCGGTGCCGCCCAGGAACGAAGGGGGTGACGGTTCGCCAGCTCGAGGATGGACGGACGAGTTCTGGCGCGCCTTCGGCCACTGATCCGGCGTACTCGAGCCCGAGGCGTATCGACTGACCCAGCTGTTTCTGGAGGAACTTGGGCACACCGAGGCGCCGGACGCCGGCCAGTGCATCGACTTCACGCCTCGAGAAGCCGCAGGGTGCCCAAACGACGATCGTGTCGATACGCGTGCGACCAAGAGCCAGGTAGTGGGCGTGGACGTGATCGTGTTTGCGGCCACTCGGTTCATCCTGTGCGTGGCCTGACAATGCGAAGCTTGGCTCGCCGTGACGGCTCAGCGCTGCGGTTCTCAGAAGTTCGTTGACGAGCAATGCCTGCGTCATTGCGGGCCGCCCTCGGCCGTGGACGGCGAGGCGCACGGCGTAAGCCCGTCGGGCTGCGTTGTGAGCTGTCGCCGGTGAAGTGGACCTCGAGGAGGTGCGCTTTGGGACGTAGGTGTGCACCGAGGTGCGGGGAGGGTGCACGCGCCGTTTCGCGTGAAGCTCCTTCGTTCGAATGGTTGCGGACTGAATGTCGAGCGGCTGGTCGGGGATGAGCAGCTGCATTCCTTCCGCGTGGAGTGGTGCATCGTCGCTCAGGATCCGCCAGTCGTCGTAACCCGAAGGGACATCCGGCACGTGATCGAGCAGTCTTGCAAGTACGACGCTCTCAGCACGGCCCAGATAGGGAACGTGATCGGCGAGTGCAGCCAGGACGGACCGACCCTCGCTGACAATCTCGGTGTCCCAGATCGCGTACATCGGGGCGCCAGGCTGGATTGCGGCCCATGCATCGAGCGCGAGATCCGTACTGGGCTTCCCGCTGCGCTTGGGATGCTCGCGATCTGGCATGTAGTGGCGGCTGTGGCCGACGCCCATCGGCGGGAGCAGGTACCGCGGTGGTGCGCACAGGTGGTTCAGTGCGTTGGAGACCTGTTCCTCGTCGAAGTCCGGCCGGCGCTCGAACCACGTGGCGAGGAGCGCCCTGACGATGCGCCACGGGGACGGCGGCCACTCGACGTGACCCTCGTTGACGTGGTGGCCCCACGGTGTCGCGTGGTAGCGGCCGAAGGGAAATTCGAACTCGAGGACGATCGGCACGTTCAGCTCGCCTCCCGGATGACGGTGATCGGCCCGTCGCTGTCGATGAGGTCGGCTGTCTCTTCAATCCCAGTGCGTACCCGCTTCTCAAGGTCTTCGGCTGCTGGCAACGGTTGTCCGTCCATGTCGGCAATGCCGTTGACGGTCTCAAGGTCGCAGGCAGTACGAAGACGAAGAGAGCCGTCGAA
>JBJHBB010000212.1:0-4912 GCA_050485265.1 Rhodothermales bacterium
CGTCTATGACGACCTCAAGGCCTACCTGCTGATGTCAGAAGAGGTGGAACGCCTTGCGGACGAACGTCAGCATCGCGAATACCTACGGGCGCATCTGACGGGACTGGCCCAGCGGTCTATCGTCGGTCGGGACACCACAGGGCGCGGTCAACTGGCTGAGATGGTGTCGCGCCAGGTCGATACGTACGTGAACGCGTTGACACAAGGGCATGTCGCTCCGCTTCGCTCAGAGCCAAACCTCGTCGCTCGCGCGCGCGAGCAGGTTTACGAGCGTCCGAGCGTGGCAGGGCTGTACAACCGGATCAAGCAAGACGCGCTCTTCGAGCTAGAGCCGCTCACGCTGTCACACGCGATGCCCGGCCAGTACCTGGGGTTCTTCGAGAGCGGCGCAGAGGTGCCGGGTGTCTTCACGATGGAAGCATGGGAAGAAGTCATCGCGCCAGCTTTTGCACGTGAGAGTGAGGACCCGTCTCGCGACGACTGGGTGATGGGGCGCGCCAACGTGGAGCTTCCCGCTGAGATGCGGGACCCCGCTCAGATCAGGCAGCAGTTGGAGGATCGCTACTTCTCCGAGTATGCGCAGGCATGGGAGCGCTTCCTTCGAAGCATCCGGTACCGAAGTGTGGGGGACATGCGGTCGACTGCTCGGCTGCTGGGTGACCTTAGCTCGACCACGGACTCGCCGCTCCTATGGCTGCTCTCCGTCGCGACCGACCACACCTCGTTCGCGCATCCAGACTCCCGGTCGGCCGGCGCTGAGGGCGGAGGTGTTACCGATCGCATAGCCTCGCGACTTAGACCGCGCGCCGATCAAATGACGGCAGGCATGGCGAGCGAATCCGGATTGGGAAGGCGTTCGGGATCGTCGGGCTCGAACGAGGTTGCTCGCAACGCCGTGGAGCGCGCCTTCTCCGGGCTTCATTCCCTTAATGCGCCGCAAGCACCCGAGGGCAACGCATCGGCTGAGTTGTATAGCGCGCTCGATGCTCTGGCGCAGCTTGCAGGCATCGTAGAGGGGCTCGCCTCCGAACCGGCGCAGGCGGCTGACTTTGCTGCGCAGGTCGTCGGGCAGAATGGTGGCCCCCTCGCTCAGATACTTGCCGCTGTTGAGACTGGAACGAGAAGTCTGGACAACGACGTGCGGCAGACGCTCTTCGTGCAACCCGTCCGGCAGGCATGGGGAGACATCGCATCCAGTGCGCAGGGGCACCTCAATCGACGTTGGCGCGACGAGGTGTACTCGCCCTATCAGGCGATGCTCGAAGGCCGTTACCCGCTCGATCCGCAAAGTTCGCAGGACGCCCCGTTGGGCGATTTCGAACAGTTCTTCTCGCCGGCCGGGGGAGTGCTGGCCGACTTCATCGAGCAGGCACTTTCGCCCTTCCTTACGTCCGACGGGAGAAGCGCTCGATCGTGGCAAGGACGAGGCGTAGGCATCTCTCCCGCAGCTCAGCGTGCTATCGATCAGGGTCGAAGGATAGGGGAGGGGCTGTTTTCGGGTAGCACTATGCGAGTCGAGTTCGAGATGCAGGCAGATGTCCCCACACGCGAGGGGGATGCGCCGCCGCCCGATCAGGTGTATACCCGAATCCATGGCACCAGCGACAGCTATCGCATGGGGAGCTATCGACCGTGGGTGCCCTACGTGTGGCCGGGAGCGCCTGGCGCGATGATCGGCGTGTCAACGCGGCAGGGTGAGTTGACGCCTCGACGCTTCGAAGGTGACTGGGCGGTCTTCCGGTTGCTTCAGGATGCTGAAGTTCGCAGCGCGTCCGCCACCCAGATGACTGCACGGTGGGCTTTCCGCCAGCCCGGGCAGTTCGCTCTCGTCGTGCGTTATGACGTCCGCGTCAGGCGAGCAGGAGGACCACTCGCAGATCCCGGCGGATTCTTCAGATTCGTATGCCCGTCCTCGCTCAGTTGAGGATCGATGCGTAGCCTCGACTCCGCGGCCCTGGCGTTCGGAAAAATCCCCACACATGGGGACTTCGTGCGCCTGGGAGCGCGACGCGCGATCGTAGACCTGTTAGACCAGTGGCTCCAGGAAGGCGTCGCGGAGTGGAAGCGGCAGTTCACCCAGAACGAAGAGTCGCCGGCTCCTGTCCGACTCGTGTTCGCCCATCCGCAGTCGGACGAAGTGCTAGTCGGTTCAGTGGTGATGAGCGCCGATCGCGTCGGTCGTAGATATCCGTTTCTGGTCGCGCGCGGTCTCGACAAGTCCGACCTGAACCCTGTTGACATCGGAAGCTGGCCGGAGGCATGGAAGCCATTCTTTGAAGCCGCGGACGACCTGACTCGAACGGCGACGTCCGGCATGACTGTTGAGGAAGTTGAAGCCGAACTGGCGTGGCTTCCGTCAATCATGTATGGTGACAGCTCGCAGTCACCACTGGGCGCCGTTACTGGATCTGAGTTCTGGACTTCCATGTGGGGCAGCCCTGACGCGTCCGAGAAGTATGCCGTGATGCTTCGTCTGCTGCAGCTTCGGGAGGCTGGTGGAACGGCAGCAATCAATGATGGTGGACTCTCTTTTCCACTTCCTAACGACGGAGGCGACACGACCGGTGCAGCGTTCTGGCTGTCAGCGCTGGACGGGATCGTAGAGCAGAACTCGGCTATCCCCACGATCGCCTGGCCGGCTGGCGGGGGTGGAAACTCCTTACTGGTGTTTCCGAAGGGGGCAACACGTCGGGGCGCGGCCGCCGTATTCGGAGCCGAGGTGAGTCAACGTACTCTCTTTGATATGTCAGCTCCCATGGCACGGCCGCTGGACGCGGTTCTCGCGCTTCCGCCACGATTCGGCACCTTGCTCGAGCAAGACGACCTCACTCTGATCGATCTCCTAAACGAGTTGTAGCGATGTCAGACGCGGCTACCGAGCGGACGCTCACCGCCCTGCTTGAGGCAATCCAGACTCCGATTTCCGAGTCCGAGCCCGCGGGAGTGGACGTGACCTACGAGGACTCCTTTCAGCAACTGAAAGGCCAGGTAAATGAGATCGGTAGCGCTAGCGGTGGCGCTGACTACGAACGAATGATCGATCTCGCGTCACGCATTCTGACCGATCAATCCAAGGACCTCAACGCGGCTTGCTACCTGGCGATCGCCAAGTCGCGAATGGAAGGCTGGCACGGAGTGGCCGAGGGCTTCGGTGCCGTCAGGACGTTATCGGAAGCGTTCTGGGAGGACCTGTACCCGGTGAAACGGCGAATGGCGGCACGTCGCAACGCCATCCAGTTTCTAGTGGAGCGACTCGGAGACTGGATGGAACTGAACCTGCCATCGCCTCAGGACCGAGACAACGTTGTTTGGGCTACCGAGGAAGTGGAGGCCCTCCAGGAGTTTGCTGCAGCCGAGATGGGTGACGAAGCTCCGGCCTTCTCACTCGTGCTCCGAATTCTGCGCGATCACTTGCGAAAGCTTCCCGATCCGGAAGCGGCCGCAGCGGAAGCTCAGGCGGCACCTGCTGGGGGTGATGGTGAAGCCGCGGGCTCCGTCGACGGAGTTGCACCATCGTCAACCTCTGTTCCGCCCGCTCAAGGTGTGGGGGAGATCACCTCCGAGGACGATGTGGCACGCGCCATCGTGAAGTCGGCGGCATTCCTTCGCGCGCAGAACGCCTACTCTGCCTCTGCGTTTCGGCTAGTTCGCCTGCTCCGCTTCGGTGATCTGACCGATCTCCCGCCCACCGAGGGAAACAAGACGTTTATGGAGGGGCCCACGTCTCAGCGACGGGAGGCACTCGACGGGATGTTGCAGCGAGGAGAGTTCCCTGATCTACTTCCAGCGGTGGAGGAGGCGTTCCTGGAAGTGCCTCTACACTTCTGGCTAGACCTGCAGAGGCTGGCTGCCACAGCACTTGGTGGGCTCGGTGCGCCCGCGAGACCTGCGTACGAAGCGGTGGTGGCAGAGTCGCTGAGCCTCTACCAGCGTCTGCCCGGAATAGTCAAACTGACATTCGCGGACGGGACCCCGTTTGCTTCCCCCATCACCCAGTCCTGGTTTGAAGAGCTCAGCGCGGCCACAGGTGCTAGCGGGGACGTTCCCGTGGGTGAGATTGACGAGGACCTGGAGGAAGATCTGACGACGGCCAAGCGTCTTGCGGACGAAGGCAAACTCGCCGATGCAATGCGGGCTTTGAGCCCTGTCGGGCTGACGCGCAGAGCTGCGTTCCAGCGCCGATTGCATTCGGCCGACATTTGCTTCAAGGCAGGTCGCCCCGAGGTGGCGCGGCCCATCCTAGAGGATCTGGATCATCAGGTCGAGGTCCACGGTCTCGAGGGATGGGAGCCAGGCCTCGTGCTGCGCTTGCTGCACCACTTGCTGAGGTGTCATGAGGCGCTTGAGTCGGCTGCTCCAGATCACGAAAAGGCCGCGTGGGGCGATCGTAGACAGGCCGTCTTTCAGCGAATTTGTCGACTGGATCCGGCCGCTGGCGTGGCCTGAGCGGGTTGCTAAGCGAGGGCGGTTAGGCGCAAGTCGAACAATTACTTGCCGATGCCCTTGCACTTCTGGGCGCGCGAACCTTTCCTTGACCTCCCGGAAGTCGGTGATCCTCGCTCAAGAGTTTTATCGATTTCGGGGTAGCGGGGCAGGCTAGACGGCCACCCCACTGGTGCGCCCTGCGGAGAGCTCTCCCGGTGCTGCTTTCGATCGACCATTTACCCCTCCCTTTCGCCATGTCGCAGAGCTTCCAGCACGAGAAACCACCTGCCCGAGTCAACCTGTTTCTTGAGGTGGCCAAGGGCGACGCCAAAGAGAGAATCGAGCTTCCAATGCGAATGCTCGTCCTTGGCGATTTCAAGGGCCGTGCCGACGACACTCCCCTTGCTGACCGTGAGGTGATCAACATCACCAACAACAACTTTGAGGACGTTCTGCGGTCGCAGGAAGTGAAGGCGGAGTTCACCGT
>JBJHBB010000213.1:0-4869 GCA_050485265.1 Rhodothermales bacterium
GCTCTTCGCAACGACGGCGCTCGTGGCCCAAACCCTGCTCGGGCTGGCCTACGCGATGCTGCTCAACCGTCAGTTCCTTGGTCGTGGCCTGGCCCGGACCCTGCTGCTGCTCCCCATGACCGCGACACCCGTTGCCGTGGCCCTTATCTGGCGCCTGCTGTATCAACCTGATCTCGGCCTCATCAATCAGTTGCTTCGGCCAATCGGCGTCGGCCCAATAGAATGGCTATCAAATCCCAGCGTTGTTCTCTGGTCGCTCGTGGTCGCCGACACTTGGCAGTGGACACCGCTAATTGCCATCATCGTCCTCGCCGGGTTATCGGCATTGCCTACCGAACCTCAAGAAGCTGCGTTAGTCGACGGCGCGTCTTCATGGCAAGCATTTCGCTACGTGACTCTTCCTCTCCTGCGCCCCGTACTTATGGTGGCTGTGACCATCAGGGCGATTGACGCACTCAAGACTTTCGATCTCATCCTTGTACTGACGGGTGGAGGCCCAGGTTTCGCTTCGGAGACGGTGAACGTCTTTGCGTATCGGACTACATTCGTCTATCAACAGCTGGGCTACTCGGGAGCGGTGCTGACTGCATTTCTCGTCCTTATTGGTGCTCTGGCTGCTCTACTTCTTTCTGCCAGGCGCAACTCGGACCTCATCGCATGAAGACATCAATTGGGCCCCGTCATGCTCCGCCCCGCCCCGTGATCACGAGGCGTGTTCGCCACTATACGCGCCGGATTGGATTCGCGACCCTGCTCGCATTGATGATGCTGCCAATTATCGGCTTCTTCTGGTACATGGTCAGCACTTCTTTCAAACCAGCACTTGCTATTTCTGATCCTGAGTTCCAGTGGCTCTTCTCCCCCACCCTAGATCACTATGTGCGCGTTTTCGCAGAGAACAACTTCGGGCGCTTCTTCCGCAACTCGCTGATCGTCGCGGTGGGATCGACAGCACTTGCACTGATCATGGGGCTACCTGCCGCCTATGTCGTCGCCCGACGGAAGAGGACTGGATGGGCCGCCGCGATTCTCGTATCTCGAATTACACCGGCAATCGCCTTCCTCATACCGTGGTTCATTCTGTTCCGCACACTTGGTTGGATCGATACCTACCAGGCACTAATCGCGACACATCTGATCATCAGCCTTCCGCTCGTCGTGTGGCTAATGATCGGATTCTTCGAAGACCTTCCCAGCGACCTTATCGAAGCCGCCCTTGTCGATGGATGCTCTGAGGCCGGCGCCTTCTTTCGGATCGCAGTTCCGCTCGCGAAAAGTGGCACTGCAGCATCCGGGGTCCTTGCCTTTCTGTACTCCTGGAACAACTTCCTCTTTTCGATTGTCATCGCAGGCCCTCGCACTGCGACGTTGCCCGTCGCCGTCTTCAACTTCATGTCCTACGGAAGCCTCAACTTCGGCCCCATCGCTGCTGCAGCGGTCGTGATGACGTTTCCGGTGATTCTTATTGTTCTCATCACACAGAGGCAGATCGTTGAAGGACTCACGAGGGGTGCGGTCAAGTGAAGCCAGCAGATCGCGTTACCAACCCAGATATCAAGGGGACTCAAGGTGAGTGACTCCCAGTTGACGGCCCTACTTGGCGCGGCAGATCGCCACAAAGGCAGTGTCGTCGACTTCGTCGTCGACGCCCTACGGGCGCCAATCATCCGCGGGGATCTGCCGGGCGGCACGCGACTGCTGCAAGCGGACATCGCAAGGCAACTCGGCGTATCGACCACACCGGTACGGGAGGCACTGCGCCAACTCGCCTCCGAGGGGCTCCTTCAGTTCGATGCCCATCGTGGGGCAGTTGTTCGCTCACTCGACCTTGGTGAGCTCGCGGAGGTATACGAAATCCGTGTGCGACTGGATCCGCTCGCTATGGAGCGACTTGCGGAGAACCCAGATGACTCCGCGCTTGCCCATGCAGAAGAGTTGCAGGACAAGATGGATGCGGAAGACGACCTAGATCGCTGGGCCGCACTCAATCGAGAGTTCCACAGCACCCTTACAGAAGCGTGCGGAAACCGCCGATTGGCTGCGATGCTCAATGGACTTCACGCAGCCAATGTGCTGTATGTCGGCTGGAGCCTACGAACTGACGTCGATCCGACCGTGAACGGAAATCGTGACCACCGGATGTTGCTCGAAGCGCTTCGAGCTGGACGACCTGAGGATGCAGGACGAATCGCTGAGCGTCACGTAGGAGTAACCCTCGAGCGCCTCCGGACAGACCAAGCCAGCCAGCTAGTTCCCAACGAGAAGGTAGGACGATGAGCATCTACGATCAGCTCGGAATCAGCGGCACCATCAACGCAAGTGCGCGTTGGACTGGGCTGGGTGGCTCCATCATGAAGCCTGAGGTTCTCCAGGCCATGAATGAAGCCGCCGGCAGCTACGTCCCCATCGGTGGCTTGCAGAAGGCGGCCGGGCGTCGAATCGCGGACCTCACGTCCAACGAAGACGCGTACGTCACCGTGGGAGCGACAGCTGGCCTGGCGATTTCTCTCTTCGCCGCCACCACCGGTGGCGACACGGCGGCGATCCTCCGTGCCAGCGAACAGCCGGTCACCGGCAAACACGCACTCATACACGCCTCGCATCGGTTCCCGTTCGACCGAGCCATCACGCTCGTCGGGCTCAGTTTGCGGACATTCGGGACGGCGTATGGGACATCACGTGACGACCTTGTTGCCGCAATCGACGACCAGACCGCAGCAGTGGTCTACCTAGCGGGCTCCCATGTGAGCGGTGCACTCCCGCTGTCCGATGTCGTCGACATCTGTCGTTCGAACAACATCCCGGTCATTGTCGACGCTGCCGCGCAATTGCCCCTCAAGAGCAACCTGTGGACCTACACGCGCGATGAAGGTGCCGACGCGGCGATCTTCGCGGGTGGTAAGGAGTTGTGTGGTCCTCAGGCCAGTGGGCTGATTGTCGGATCCGAGAAGTTGATCGAGGCCTGCCGGGCTGCTGGACCACCGAGCCCGTACCTGCTGCGGGCCATGAAGACCGGTAAGGAAGAGATCTGTGGGCTCGTCCGCGCTGTTGAGCTGTACATAGAGGCGGACGAGGATGCGCGTATCAAGGCACTTGAGGGCACGGTCGCCGCGTGGAACGACGCGTTCGACGCGATCGACGGCGTGACTACCGAGCGGGTCTTCCCGAATATCGACGGACAACCGACACCACGCACGCGGATCCGCCTTGACGATCACCGGCTCAACGCCAGCGAGGTAGTCGACTCACTTAGCAGCGGCTCGCCGCATATCACGGTCATGGCCGAACCGCCGGATGCACTTCTGCTGTCGCCGGATGTACTGGAGCCAGGCGAGGACGACGTCGTCACGACTCGCCTCGTGGAGATCCTCTCTTGAGTCGCACATCCCCGGATGGGGATCTCGGACCGCAAGTCGATCTGCCGGGACTGCGCGAGCGACTCGTTGCGGGCGAGATGATGCTGAACGGCTGGCTCTCGTTGTCCGATCCGTTTGTGGCGGAGTTGGTGACCTCCCAAGGATGGGACTGCGTCACCGTCGACCGGCAGCATGGGCGGCGGGGTCCGGGAACGTTGTGGGAGCTGGCGCTCGCTATCTCCTCACATGGCGGGATACCCGGAATCCGCATCCCCAGTTTGGCGCATTCGGATCTGCCTGAAGCACTCGATGCTGGCTTCGAACTGGTGATCTGTCCCCAGATCGAGACGTCCGAGGAAGCAGAGTCATTGGCCCGAGCATGCCGGTACCCGCCCAAGGGTGTGCGCTCCTATGGGCCCACCCGGGCTGGGCTCGGGTTCCAGGGCGACTTCATGTCGGAAAGCGATAAGAGGATCGTTTGCCTCGCGATGATCGAGTCGCAACGCGCCCTGAACAACCTGCCAGAGATTCTCATGACCGAGGGATTGGACGGCATCTATGTCGGACCGGTCGATCTGGCTATCTCGCTCGGCACGTCGCAGCCACAGCTCGATGACGACCGGCTGGAATCACTCGACCGACTCCGCAAGATCGCGGATAGCGCGCGAGAGGCTGGTCGTGTGGCCGGACTCCATTGCGGTTCGGCTGGCTTCGCGGCCTTTGCCCATACCGATCTCGGGTTCAACCTCGTAACCGTGGGAAGCGACGTGCGGTTCATCAGGGAGGCCGGTCTTGACGTAGTTCAGGATCTGCGAGATCGATCGGTGCCCAGTATGAGCGAAACAGACCCAGATCCGATCCGTGAAGTAGACCGGCCCACTACCTGAAATAGGCATCTAGGCGTCGGAGCGAATCCAAGCCGTCGTCCATGTCCCGGAAAACACGAAGGTCGATAAGGAGAACAAATGAGTGTGGTTACGAAAATCGGCGATGGTCATCACACGTCGGCTGTCGAGGCTTGCGGTCTGCTGTTTCTGGGTGGTGTCGCTGCCTCAGACCTGAGCCTTCCGATCGAAGGACAGACCCGTCAAGCCTTGGCTGAGATTGACGCCGTGCTCGCCCAGACGGGCTCCTCCAAGGCAAGCATCGTGCAAGCGCGCGTCAATCTGCGCGACTTCGCCGACAAAGATGCGATGGACATCGTTTGGCGCGAGTGGCTCGGCGACGTCGGGCTGCCTTCAAGGTCTACCAACGGCAACCTCGTGATGGGTGACAACGTCCTCATCGAGGTCGTCGTGATCGCAGCGAAGGAGTCCTGACCCACCCAGGTCTCCATCGGCGTGCCATGACGCTCGTGCACCCAGTCACGGATTTGGCATGAGCCAGATGGATCACCAGGATCCACTCTCGGTCGAGGCATACCGGAACGAGGCCCGCTGACGGAGGATCGCGGTCTGAACTCGCTGAAATCGCGGACGTCACCCTCCGCCGGCTTGGCGGGGCCGATCAGAAT